>CAYJMU010000017.1:0-5158 GCA_964371605.1 uncultured Lachnospiraceae bacterium | reverse complement strand
TCTAGCGGTGAGATTAAATGTATCAAAGGCTAGCTTTAATAGGCTTTCAGATTCTTCATCTAATGAGCAATACTTTTTCAGCATTTCGCTGCTCATCTGTGAATTAGAAAATATTCTACTATTTTCAAATCTTATAGTTTGAATTTTTCGCGCTTTGTTCACTCTTGCTTTTATAGTTTTGCTATCTTCGCTATGAGTTGCGCTAGTTAAATCATCATACTCTATGCTGTCTACCGCGATGTTTAGGTCTATTCTGTCCATAAGTGGTCCTGATAGCTTAGAAATATATTTGCTGACCATGCTGCTAGTGCATTGGCAAGGTTTTAGATGACTTCCCTTGTATCCGCAAGGGCAAGGGTTCATGCTCGCTACTAGTATGAAATGAGCAGGATATTCTATTTTATCACTAGCTCTACTAACTAGTATTTTTCCGTCTTCTAGTGGCTGGCGTAAAAGCTCTAAAGTTTTTCTATTGAATTCAGGAAGTTCGTCTAAAAACAATACCCCATTATGTGCTAGGCTGATTTCACCAGGCGAGGCATTTCTTCCGCCGCCAGTCAATGCTGGCATGGTCACTGTGTGATGAGGTGATCTGAATGGTCGAGTGAGAACTATTCCTTTCTTTTCATCGAGGAGCCCTGATATGCTGTGAATTTTAGTCACTTCAAGGGCTTCATCGAATGTCATATCTGGAAGTATAGTAGGGAAGGCTTTGGCTAGCATAGTCTTGCCGCTACCAGGTGGGCCGCTCATGATCAAATTATGGCCGCCAGCCGCTGCTATTTCTAATGCGCGCTTAGCTGAAAATTGTCCCTTTATATATTTAAAGTCTGCTATCATATCATCCTCTAAATCTTCAGGTATGAAGTTAGATGTAGGGGTAGGGGTGATTTCTATTTTCTTTTCTAGAAAATCAACACATTCTTTTAAATTATTGATAGGGTATATATTTATTCCGCTGATAAAGCTAGCTTCCATAGCGTTTTTAGCAGGCAGGAAAAAATCTGTATATCCACTTTCTTTCGCAGATATTAAAATAGGAATGATTCCATTGATTTTTCGGATATCACCATTTAGTGCTAATTCTCCTAAAAATACATTGTCAGCAGATAAGTCTGATTTTATGATTCCAGTAGCTTTTAAAACGCCGATAGCTATACCTAAATCAAATACTGGACCTTCTTTTTTGACATCGGCAGGCGCTAAATTCACTAAAACTTTGCCAATAGGAAAAGAGAAACCGCTATTTTTTATAGCTGTTCTAACTCTATCTTTGCTTTCTCTAACGCTAGCATCAGGAAGTCCTACTATATCATAGCCAGGCAGCCCAAAACGGACATCAGTTTCTATGTCTATTTCTATACCGCTAATACCTAAAAGGCCGAAACTTTTCATTTTACTTAACATAGAAATAGTTTAGCACAATAGCAATTTTTTTTCTACTAAATTTAAAAAAAATCTAAGTTAAAATAGAATATTAGAAAAAATTTAATTAAAAGGAGGTGAAAAAGTATAAGAAAGCAATAAATTGACTAAAATTCCATATGAAAAGTAGGACAGCGATAGTAATAGATATATTGTTTTTAAATATAGTAGTGGGCATCATTTCACTTATTTGGTCGAGGTCTTTTTTGCATGAATTATCACTTATAATGGTGGTGGTAGGATTAACCATGTTTATACTGAATATGATTTTACTGCTTAAGCATAGATTGAATAGAAAAAAGGTGATTAGCAGGAAAGAAAAAGCTAGAGAAGAAAGCTTTTCTAGAATTATGATGAACAATAGCGATGAGGAAAATTTAATCCTTATGAGTGATATCATTAAAAAAAGCGGAAAGAAAATCAGAAGCACGAAAAAGTATTTGATAGCAGAGCACGAAGATGGTAGAGTGATAAGGATACATTCTAGGGTGACTAGTAAAAAGCTCACTATAGACAATGTAAAAAACATTTTAAACACGCTAACATTGCCGAAAAATGGTATGAATCTGATAGTAGTAGGCGAAATGGAAGGAGATGCTAAAAAACTTTCAGAAAGGGCTAGTAAAAATATTTTTATCACAACTAAAGCTTTTTTTAAAAAATTTGGAAAAGAAAATTACACAGAAAAGGTAGTGAAAATTTCTAAAAAGGAAAATTTAAAAAAAATATATGCAGCAGCATTTAATAGAAAAAAAGCGGGCAGATACTTCGGTATAGGTATAATGTTTTCAATCTTTGCGTTTTTCATGAGATATAATGTGTATTACCTAATATGGACATCTATAATGTTTTTATTTGCGTTATTTTCACTATTTAAAAAAGATGAAAATGTGGTGGTTTCGGCTATTGAGTTTCCGCAGCTAAAAGAAAATAGAAAAATGGCTCTAACTAAGTGAGCCATTTTTTAAAGTAAGTTTTTTTCCTTTCAGCTGATTTAAAACATATTCGTCATTACTGAAATAAATGAAGGAAATGTTTTCATTTTTTTTAAGTATAATCTCTATTATTTTAACTAGCATTTTCTTTTCATCTAGTAGAGAAAATTGAAACAAATCGTCTATGATAATCAGGTCTATTTTTCTAACTAAAAACCTTAATAAACTAACCATCATTTTTTCATAATTTGTAAGCGTTTTTATAGGAGCGTTTAAAGAAAAAGGTAGAGTGAAGGTATCTGTAATAAATTTAATATTTTCATCTATATTTTCAGTAGAATATTTTCTGATTTTCATAGGATAAACTAAATTTTCTAAAACTGATTTTTTGTTTAAAAACTGCGGTTTTATAGGCTGATAAGCTATATTTTCTATATTTCTGATTACGCAGCCCTTGTGCTTTTCTCTGACGCCAGCTAGCACTCTAAAAAGAGAAGATATTTCCTCTTTATCTTTAGAAGAAAAGGCTAGAACTTCTCCTTTTTTTAGGGTAAAACTTATATGATGAATATTGTTATAGTGCGGCGTAAAATTAATCACTAAATCTATAACTTTTAGGCATTCATTTTCCGCTAATTTTTCATCTGAAATAATATTTTTTCTCATAACTATATTATAACACGAAATTTAGTAGTAATGCAAAGGAATATATGATAAAATGTGCATATTAAAGGAGAAAGATATGAAACTGTGTATTCAAAGGGTGCTGGAGGCGAATTTAAAAATTTCTGGCGAGCTTATAGGTGAAATAGGAATAGGAGTGGTAGCGTATATTGGTTTTAAAGAAGGCGATAGCATAGAAAGTCTAAAGAAAATGCTAGACAAATTCATGGGGCTAAGAATTTTCGAGGATGAAAGCGGAAAGATGAATTTATCGCTATCAGAAGTGGGAGGAAATATATTATTAGTGCCGAACTTTACCCTCGCTGCTAGATGTGAGAAAGGGTTCAGACCTAGCTTTAGTGACGGCATGAATCCTGAAGAGGCTATTAAGTTTTTCGAGGAAGCTAAAAAAATAGTAGTAGAGAGATTCAGCGATTCTAAATTTGGCGTTTTTGGTGCGGATATGAAAATTTCCCAAACAAACGACGGTCCTGTCACTATTATTTTAGAAAAATAATTTTTTTAGTTTAAAATGTTTTGCTAATTTTATCATTATATGATATATTGATTATCGTAGAAAGAAAAGAAAGGAATTTAAGGAGAAAATTAAATGGAAAGAGGAAAAATTTTCAATACTACCTTTGCGGGAAAAGAAATTTTCGTAGAAGTAGGAAAGTATGCGGGGCTAACTAATGGTCATTGTATAGTAGGATGTGGGGAAACTATGGTGATGGTTAATGTCACTATGGGTAAAGAACCTAGAAATGGTATAGATTTCTTCCCGCTTAGTGTGGACTTTGAAGAAAAAATGTATTCAGTAGGTAAAATACCTGGTGGCTATAAGAGAAGAGAAGGTAGAGCTAGTGATAAAGGTATACTTACTAGCAGACTCATCGATAGACCTATCAGACCATTATTTCCGAAAGGATTTTTTAATGACGTTTCAGTGGTGGCTACAGCATTAAGTATAGACCCAGACGTATCACCAGAGCCATTAGCTATGTTAGGTAGCAGTATAGCGTTATCTATCAGCGATATACCATTTGAAGGGCCGACAGGCAGCGTAAATGTAGGGTTAATAGACGGCAAATACGTAATCAATCCATCAGAAGCAGAAATGGAAAAATCTAAGCTAGACCTTCAAGTAAGCGGAACATATGATGCTATCATGATGGTGGAAGCAGGATCAGATATCATTTCAGAAGAAGAAATGCTAGGCGGAATAATGTTCGGGCATGAAGCTATAAAGAAATTAGTAGAATTCCAAAATGAAATAGTGAAAGAAGTAGGAAAAGAAAAAACTACTAAAGTTTCATTATATAAAATAAATGAAGATATAGAGGCGGAAGTTAGAAAAATAGCTGACGCTAAAATGGACACTCTTTTAGAAGAGTTCGATAAGCTTAAGAGAGAAGAAAAGGAAGAAGCGTTTAATTTAGAAATGAAAGAACACTTCCTTGAAAAATATGGTGAAGAATACCTAGAAAAAAATGGTGTAATGAAAGAAGTTTCTAACGCTGTATATAAATTAAAGAAAGAAAAAGTAAGAAGAAAAATTTTAGATAATGGCGTAAGACCAGACGGCAGAAACTTGACTGAAATCAGAGAGATTTGGTGTGAAGCAGGGCTTCTTCCTAGAGTGCATGGTAGTGCGGTGTTTACTAGAGGGCTTACTCAAGTGATGACTACGCTAACATTAGGATCTATCAGCGATATGCAAAGAATAGAAGGACTAGAAGTAGAGGAAGAAGAAAAGAGATATATGCATCACTATAATTTTCCTGCTTATTCAGTAGGTGAATCTAGACCTATGAGAGCTCCAGGCAGAAGAGAGATCGGGCATGGCGCTTTAGCTGAGAGAGCACTCGAGCCAGTATTACCTAGTATGGAAGAATTTCCTTATGCTATTAGAACGGTAAGCGAAGTATTAAGCAGTAATGGTAGCACTAGTCAGGCTAGCGTTTGTGGTAGTTCACTAGCATTAATGGACGGCGGCGTGCCTATCAAGGCTCAAGTAGCTGGCATCGCTATGGGACTGATGAAAGACGGAGAAAAAGTGGCTATCTTAAATGATATCCAAGGTTTAGAAGACTTTTTAGGAGATATGGATTTCAAGGTAGCAGGAACTAGTGAAG
>CAYJMU010000016.1:6667-14217 GCA_964371605.1 uncultured Lachnospiraceae bacterium | reverse complement strand
TCTTAGCACTCGCACTTAGTGGAATCGTGTATATAGTACTAATTTATATTTTAGGAACTATAGATAAAAAAGAAATCAACTTCATTAGAAATAGAAAAAAAAGCAAGAAATATAAAAACTAATAGTTATATTTTTTGTTTTTTTAATGATAATGGTGTATAATATTATTATGAAAATAGGCAAGTTTGAAATAGAGAATTTATTAATAGCCGGACCGATGGCTGGTTATAGTGATATAGGATTTAGGAAGTTTTGTGTAGAGTATGGCGCTGATTGGGCGGTGACTGAAATGATTTCTATAAAGGGTTTATATTATGATGATGAAAAAACTAAAAGATTATTAGCGACTACTGACGCAGAAAAAATTAAAGTTTGTCAACTCTTTGGTAGCGATCCTGAAATATTTGGTAAAGTAGTAAACAATCCAGCTCTTGAAAAATTCGATATAATAGATATAAATATGGGATGCCCTGCTCCTAAAATTTTCAATAATAAAGAGGGCAGCTATCTTATGAGTGACCATTCTCTTAGTGAGAAAATTATAAAAGCTTGCGTAGAAAATACGGATAAGCCGATTTCAGTTAAATTTAGATTAGGTGTGGATGAAAAACATAAAAACGCTGTAGAGTTCGCACAGATGTGTGAAAGGGCTGGGGCGAGTTTAATCACTGTTCACGGCAGGACTAGAGATCAGTTTTATTCTGGCGTGGCGGATTATGATGAGATAGCTAAAGTAGTGAAGGCAGTTAGTATTCCGGTAGTGGCTAATGGCGATGTTAGAAATCTGATAGATTATAATAGAATTAAAAAAACAGGTGCAGCAGGCGTGATGATAGCTAGAGGAGCTATAGGAAATATGAAAATATTTAGCGAGATAAGAGGAATTGAAAAAGAATTCGATAAGGCTAAAATTATCATAGAGCATTTCGATTTATTGCTTAGCATTTATAGCGAAAGAACTAGCGTGTTCGAGTTTAGGAAACATTTAGTGAGGTACACTAGTAATAGATCAGTGAAAAATGAAATAATGAAAATCACTTCGGCAGAAGAACTGAAAAAATATATTTTAAGTGTTAAAGATATCATATAAGGGAGAAATTATGAATAAGAAGGTTATAAGAGATTTAGAGATAAAAGGAAAGAAAGTTTTAGTAAGAGTAGATTATAATGTTCCACTAGAAGATGGAAAAATAACTAGCAATAATAGAATAGTGAAAAGTTTACCTACACTGAACTACATCCTTGAAAATGGTGGCAAGGCTATTTTAATGAGTCACTTAGGCAGGCCAAAAGGTGAAGTAAATGAAAAATTCTCATTGAAAGTGGTGGCTGAAGAGTTAGAAAAACTAACTAATAGAAAAGTTAATCTTGTAAATATAGATGATAATGCTGCTAGCTACATAGAAAATATGAAAAGTGAAGAAATAGCTCTTTTAGAAAATGTAAGATTTTTTAAAGCAGAAACAGAAAATGATGAAAGCTTTTCTAAACTGCTAGCTTCACTAGCTGACTTGTTTATATTGGACGCATTCGGAACTAGTCATAGGGCACACAGCTCTACTAGTGGTGTGGCTGATTATTTACCTAGCGCCGTAGGATATTTAGTAGAAGATGAGATTAAAAATATATCTAAGGCGATAGAATGTGATGATCATCCTAAAGTAGTGATAATGGGTGGTAGCAAGGTAAAAGATAAAATCAAGATTATAGACAAATTAATAGATAATGTGGACGCTATAATGATAGGCGGCGGAATGAGCTATACTATTCTAAAAGCAAAAGGTGAAAATATAGGTGCATCTATTTTAGATGAAGAAGAAATAGAATATTGTAAAAATATGCTGAAAAAAGCGGAAGAGAAGGGAGTTAAAATATATCTTCCTATAGATCACACCATAGTAAAAAATCTCAAGGCTGAAAATCAAGAAGTGAAAAAAAATGTTAAAGAAATAATTGATGGCTATGCTGGCGTAGATATCGGTGAACAAACTATCAAACTTTATGGAGAAGTGATAAAAAATGCTAAGGTAATCATTTGGAATGGTCCAGTAGGAATTTTCGAAATGGAAGAGTTCAGTAATGGAACTAAATGTATAGCTAATCTAATAGCTGAAAACAAAGAAGCTTATTCTGTCATAGGTGGCGGTGATAGTGAGAGTGCTATAAACCAATTAGGACTGACTGATAAGTTCTCACACATTTCTACAGGTGGTGGTGCTAGCCTAAAAATGCTAGAAGGAAAAGAACTAGTAGCACTAAAAAACATAAGTGAAAAATAGGAGAAGGAAAAATGAAAATATTTTGTAATTTTAAAAATTTCTTAGTTGGGGAAGAATTAGACTTTTATTTAAAAAAGATAGATGAAATAGATAATAGTAAGGTGGTGTTTTTTCCTAGCTATGTAGACTTAAAAGACTTTTCTAGAAAAGGACTAACGCTAGGCGTTCAAGACTATGCGCATTTATCAGCTACTGGCGAAGTGGACTATGAAAAACTTTTGAAATTTAATCTAAAGTATGCTATAATAGGTCATAGCGAAAGAAGAAGACTGCTGAAAGAAAGTAATCTAGAGATTTCACTAAAAGTTAAAAAAGCTATAAAAGATGGCATCATTCCTGTAATTTGCATTGGCGAAAGTGATCACGAATGTATAGAAGAAGAATTAGCTCTTCAGCTAGACTTCTTGAAAGATGTGGAAGGGAAATATATTTTAGCTTATGAGCCAGAGTATGCTATAGGTGCTAGTGAAGCGGCTGATTATAGAGCGGTGAATAATAGTATCAAGTATATCAAAAAAGTAGTTGGCGGTGACGTAGAAGTTCTTTATGGCGGCAGCGTGAATGAAAGCAGTATAAGTGTTTTCGTAGAAAATGATGTATGCGACGGATTTTTAGTAGGAAGAGCATCAGCGAATATAGATAAACTTAAAATTATGATAAACAAAATATAGAAAGGAAGATTTATGAAGGAAAAAAAAGTAGCACTAGTTATATTAGATGGTTATGGTCTTAGGGACCATTCTTTTGGCAACGCCGTAAGTATGGCTAGGCAAAAAAATATGGAGGTTTTCTTCAATGATTATCCTAATTTAAAAGTACCTACAGGTGGAAAAAATGTAGGTATTCCTAGTAGAAGAGTGGGAAATAGTTATTTAGGGCACACTACTATTGGCGCGGGTAGAGTGGTGAAGCAAGGCCCACTTAGAATCAATGAGGCTATAGAAAAAGGTTCACTATTTAACAAAAAACCACTACTTAATATCATGAAAACAGGAAGAGTTCATCTCCTAGGATATGTAGACAAGAATAAGTATTATGCAGATATTAATCATATAATAGCGTTAATAGATAAGTGTAAAGAGCAAGGAGTGAAAGATATATTCCTTCACCTTATAACTAACAAAAAAGTTGGCGAAGATGAAACATTTTTAAAAACTATGAAAGGCGTAAATATTAAATACATAACTAGCGTGGCTGGGTATGATTATACTGCAGATCAAAATCTGATAAAAAAATATTTATCAGTGCTTACTGAAAGATCATTCATAAAAGAGGAATTAAAATCTCACCTAAAAAATGAACTTGAAAAAGGTAAAAATGAAGATGAATTTAGAGCAGCGCGTTTTAATTTCAATGGAGATATTAGAAAGGGGGACGGCGTGATATTCTTTAATCATAGAGGAGAAAAATTAGCACCGTTTATAACACTACTAAAAGAAAAAGTTGATTGTAAAATGTGTAGTTTAGTTCCACTCGATGATAGTTTAGATTTTTTAACTACTCTATATCCTAAGCTGAACGTGAAAAATAATCTTACTAATATACTACTAGAAAATGGAAAAGATATTTTAAGAGTGGCTGAAAGTGTGAAGTCTTCTCATATCACCACATTCTTTGATAGCGGAGAGAAGATAGAAAATGAAAGATTAGAAAATGTTTTCATCCCATCTATACATACGGCGAAGATGCAAAAATATCCTAAAATGATGGCTGAAAAAATCACAGAAGAAATAATAGAGAAGACTAATGGAAAAGAATACGATTTCATATTAGTAAATTATGCTAACTGTGACAGTATAGGTCACACAGGAAATTTGACTGCCGCTATAAAAGCTGTGGAATGCGTGGATAAAGAAGTAGGAAAGCTAGTAAAAGATCTTAGAGAAAAGAATTATACTGTTATCATTACTGCTGACCATGGAAATGCAGATAAGATGTTAGAGAAAAACTTAAAACCTTTCTATGAGCACACTTCAGCTCCTGCACCTATTATCATAATAGACGATGAGAAAAAAGAAGTTAAGAAGACAGGGAAGCTAGCTAACATAGCGCCTACTATTTTGGAAATATTAGATATACCTAAACCTGGCCAAATCAGATCAGGAAGTTTATTTAAAAAAGGAAGAAAAAAGATATCGGAATAGAAAAAAGCACTTATTGTTAAGTGCTTTTTTTAGTATATGAATGGTTGTATAAAAAAGGGGGCAAATAATGCCATCCTTTTCACATAATATTCATTATTATGCTTCTTCTTTAACTAAGCCGTTAGCTTGAGCTTGCATTAAGTAAGGGTTTAACCATGATAATGCGATGAAGCAGAATATTATATATAACACGCTTCTATCTTCTGCGCCTTGTTCAGCAAGTCTTTTACCTGCTGCAAATTGCCAATAGATGCCGTATATACCGAAAGTAAAAATAAGCATTAAGAAGTGGCCAAATCCGCCGAAGCCTTTGCCAGTTTGTTTCTTAAGTTCAACTTGAAATGAAATATTCCAAACTAACATATAGATACCTAATGTTAAGAATGTGAATAAAATCATTAAGAAAATATTTCTTTTCTTCATATACAATCCTCCTATGAATTCATAATAACATAACAATATATATTATGCAACTAAATTAAATAAATTAAAAAAAGAATAAAAATATTGTAAAAATATGTAAAAAAAGAATAAAAACTAGAGTATTTCCTTTAAAAAACAAAATTTATTATTTTTTCAGCATATTTTTTAAAAAATTATTACATTATTATATTATTATGTTATAATGAAATTGTTATAGGAGGACGATAAATGAAAAAATTAAAAGTAGTGCAAATTGGTTGCGGAAAAATGAGCCAATATAGCATGAGATATGTTTTCGAGAAAGGCGGCGAAATAGTAGCGGGCTTTGATGTGAATGAAGAGAGAATAGGTAATGACATTTCTACTATCATAGGCGGAGAAGAAAAAGGAGCTAAGGTTTATAATGTTAGCGATCTAGCTGAAAAACTAAAGGAACTTAAGCCAGATGTGGCTATGGTGACTACTATGAGTCTACTAAACGATATTTATGATGTGTTTAAAGTATGTGCTGAGTGTAGTGTTAATGCTATCAGTATATGTGAAGAAGCATTTTATCCCCAAAACTCTAATCCTAAAAAATGGGCAGAGCTAAATGAGCTTGCCATAAAAAATAATGTGACTCTTACAGGAACGGGCTATCAAGACTTTTCTTGGGGAACGCTAGTAAGTAGCATTTGTGGAACTACTCACACTATCAAAAAAATAAAAGGTAAGTCTAGTTATAATGTAGAAGACTATGGTTTAGCTCTAGCTAAAGGTCATGGTGCGGGACTAACGCTAGAAGAATTTGACAAAGAAATAGCGAGCGCAGATAGAATGACTGAAGAAGAAAGAAAAGCGATAATAGAAAGTGGAGAGTTCGCACCTTCATATATGTGGTCAGTAAATGGCTGGTTATGTAGCAAGCTTGGTCTGACAGTCACTAGCCAAGAGCAAAAGTGCGTGCCTCAAACGCATGAAAAAGAATTACATTCTACTACGCTGAATATGACTATCAAAAAAGGTGATGCTACAGGTATGAGCGCAGTGGTGACTACTTATACTGCCGAAGGTATTGTTTTAGAAACTGAATGTATTGGTAAAGTTTACTCAGCTGAAGAATTCGACCAAAACGAATGGACAGTAGAAGGAGAGCCTACTACTACAGTGGTGATTAATAAACCTGCTACAGTAGAAATGACATGTGCTAGTTTAGTAAATAGACTAAATGATGTGGTAAACGCACCAGCTGGATTCGTGACTACTGATAAGTTAGATGACTTAAAATTCAAGTTAAAAATATAATATTTAAGTGAGAGTGAAATTGCTCTCACTTTTTTAAAAAAAAATTAAAAAAATACTAAATAGCTATTGCTTATTTCTAAAAAATAGTATATTATTAAATTATAAAAAGATTTGATATTTTTCTATAAATATCACATAAAAAACATAAAGACCAAAAATATTACAAAAAGTAATATTTTATTTTGGCTTAAACAGAAAAAGGAGGAGAAAAAAATGACTAGAGAAGGGTTCATAGAAATAGTAGAAGAATTAGTATTGCCACTATTTACCGGCTCATTTATAGGCGGAGAAGAAGTGTCATCGACTAGAGATAGCACAGTAGCGCAAGGGGAAAAAGGTGCGGTATTAGTCAAGCCAAGCAAGGAAGATGAATATAGAATAGTGATCAAGCGTAATCAGCCTTTTAAGAGCGGTGATATAGAGCTTATGAGTGCTATCATGGATGAACTTTCTCAAATAGATGAATTCGGCATAGAAGACCAAATATATAGACAAAGACTACAATCTTTCGCGATAGAAAAAGCTATATGTAATTCTATCAGTGAAAGTGCTAGTGAAGTTCTACTTGGCGTGATAGCAGAACTGGATACATACGCTAGAAGAACATATGAAGGTCAAAAAATTAAATTCGGCTTAGTGGTAAATGAAATTAAAACTTGTGCTAATCCGTCAGATAATTTGTTTTATAAAAATATGTTTAAAAAAGATTTCATTTCAGTGATTTCTAACGGCATCCAAAGCTGCATTGAGCTGGATAAAGATGGATACATGCTCGGGCATGTATTGTTCGAGAAATTACGAGCTTGTCCTACTATCACTCCTTATGATTATATAGGTATGGCTAGATATACTAATGATAATAGAATTGGGGTGGTTCTTTTAGAAAGCGGCGAGATAATGTTATTTAAAGGGCATAAACTTTTATACTGTAAAAAAAGAGGAAACTGGTGCTGCTATTTCCATGATGAAATTATTCAACTATTATCTAGCAGAACTAATCACACTATGAAAGAAATTAGAAAGGCAATATATTTCACGGCACTAGATTGTTCTTTCGTGAATGCAGGCGGATGTTTAGTTTATTTGAACAAATTCGAGATAGAAGATGCACTTAAGCATATAGATATAAATGATATAGTAAGTGAAAAATATTTCGAAATCAAAAAGGCACAAATGCTAGACGGCGCTAAGTCAGCTAGAGGAAGCAGTAAGATAAAAGAGGAAACCACTTTTGAAGATAATATTAGAAATAATAATCTTAGTAAAAGTGCTACTATAAGACAATGTATTCAAGGGAAAAAATTCCATGAGCTAAACAGAAAATTCAGAGAAGAAATACTAGCTATAGATGGCGCTACCGTGATAGATTATGATGGCAGTGTGGTGGCTACGGGCGCGATCATTAAGATTAATGCCGGTT
>CAYJMU010000016.1:1408-6657 GCA_964371605.1 uncultured Lachnospiraceae bacterium | reverse complement strand
TCTACTAGTGGCGGCAGGCAGGCGGCTACCAGAACGCTAGCTAGATATGGCGTGGCTATAAAGATATCAGCAGATGGAATGATGCAGGCATACATAAAAGATAAAAAGGTAGGGGTAAGACCTATATTCAATGTAGGCTAAAAAAAAGAAGGGATGAGTCCTTCTTTTTTTTTATAAAAATATTAGTTTATTATAAAGGTTATTAGTAGATAAATCTTTTATAGCTAAATTTACGCTGCCACTAGAAATAGATGATTTGCTACTAGAAAGTAAATCAAAATAGAAAGTGGTAGAAGAATTAGCATTTATAAATAATGAAATATCTTCACCGCAGTATTTTATTTTTCTTCCATCACTAATGTAAGTGACGCTATGAAAATGTGAAGAGGGTGAGAGTTTTATAATAAAATTTTTACTGCTAGTAGTATTGTTAGATATGCTAATAGCCAGTCTAGCATTTTTTTTATCACAAGCATTTTGATAGCTTTTCAATATTTTTAGTTTTACATTTTTTTGTAATTTTAGAATCTGTTGATCGTAAAGCGTGCCAGTAAGCGTAGTGGTGTCATAATCGAAATTATAAGTGACCTGTACAGTATTTATTATATTAGGCATTTACTTTACATCAGCAGTGTATTTGATTTCAACAGTTTCGCCTGGCAAGATTACAATATCTTGGGTATTAGTAATCACTGGTGAATTATATACCACTCCTGGAACTAATGGTGCTATAAGTGTGATGTTTTCTAGCATGCTAATAGGAACAGTATCCTTAAAGTTATTAGCATTAATAGTTTTAGTGGTATTACCAGTATTATCTAATGTGATAGTATAAGTGATAGTTTGACCGCTATATACCACACCGCTAGGGTTGCTAGTTTTTTCTAACAGTAAGCTAGGATCTACTATAGTAGTTCCACATATAGATGTTAGTGTTTCTGGTGAGCTTCCAGCTACATATGTGGCAGTGGCTTCTGTTCCAAACAGTATAGGATTAGCTGGCGCTTCTAACACTGTGAAAACTATGCTAACTGTGATGCAGGTGTTAGGTGGTAATTTTCCATTAGTTGCAGTTAAATCTACATTAAAAGTTCCGGTAGTAGTATTGATAGAACCATTTATATTAGTAGAAGAATAAACTTCTATATACGGATTATTGTTGCAAAATTTGTAATCTATGCTAAATTTATTTCCTACCAACACATAGTCTTGTTCGCATATTTTATCGAAGGAAACGATAAGGTCGCCAAGGGTATTAGTTTGTATAGCTTTAGAACCAGCCGCCCTTTCTGTTTCTTTAGTCACTACATCTACCACATAATCATATCCATCAAGTATTGCGACATTTCTTATATCTGACATATTTTTTCTCCTTATATTTTAAGTAGGTATTCCTACTCTTACATAATATTTAAAAATATTAAAAAATGTTAATATAGAGATGAAAATTAAGTGTGGCATTATTTTCAGCCTTTAAAAATCGTGATTCGCTTTTACCTCTTTTAGTAGTAGCATATATTTCATACACTTCTTCAGGCAATTCATGAAAAATGTATTGTCCATATTCGTCACTGTGCCCGTTATAGCACTACTATCATTTTTACTTTCATCTAGATTAAGTGATACCTCTAACTCTTCTTTATTTTGTCCATTATATTTTAATGGTGCTAGTTGTGGTTGTTGTTATGAAGTGAGTGAAATAAAAGGGTGTATAAGTCTAAACAATAAAGTCTATCCTATTGTTTTTAATTATAACTATTGCGCTTATGGATATTATATAAAAAAAGAAGTCGACATTTAATATCGTCGACTAAACTTTTATTCTTTTACTATTTCTATTTTTTGGTCATCATTTAAAACACTATTTATTTCTTCTATGATTTCTTCTTCTGTATTGCCTGTTAAGCTTTCTGCTAATTGATCTGTGAGTGCTGCTTCATCATTAGCTTCAGTTGTGGGTGCTATTATCACTTTCAGTTCTTTACTTTTTTCGTGCATTGTTTTAAAGTTCGTATACATTGCCATAGAGCCTGTAGCTGATAATCCAGTGAGTAATCCATACATTAATGCCTGCATCACATTTTCGCTAACGCTCATGTCCGGCATGATGTAAAATCCAACTACTGATAAAACGCCGCCTAACAGTGCTGCGATCATAGGTAGTAGAGTGCTCATCTTTTCATTGTCTTTAAATGTGGTTTTTAAAATTCCTGATATTATTATAATTATAGTTAATATCGAAGGGATTCCTATCATATCCATCTTTCTTTCCTCCTTATATGAATATCACATTTTATGAAAAAGAGGATATAATTGTGAAAAAGAGAGTGAAATCATCCACTCTCTAACTTTTTTATTTTTCTATAATCACTTCTTTTTTTTCAGTTAGCTTAGTATACAATTTTTTTATACCTATAGCCGATATTACTATTAAGAAGTCAATGAATATGAATCCTAATAAATAAATTATAAGGAAGATGAAGTAAGGAACATTTGGTTGAATAATGTTCAGTACTGGCAAGGTAGTATTTCTATACGGGCTTATAAAGAACATGTTGAAATTCACGCCATCTATGCTAAAGTGCACTATAATATTTAGAATCTGCGCTACTGCCACCAGCACTATGAAAACATAGAATGCATTCAGAACAGTTTTTAAACTAAATTTAATTTTGCCAGTAAACCATAATAAGAATCCTATAGCAGGCATAGCTCCGTGAGTCACCATAGTTTGAATATTGATGCCTATAGTTCCTATAAATACATCATTTGGATAGATCATAACCATAAGTCCTGCGGCTAAACTGAATGTGCCTAAGAATGATAAAAGCAGATCATAAAATTTACTTTTTCTCACTATAGCAGCTAGTAGCATTACATACATAGGTGTAGAGCAGAATTGGAAGGGGAAGGCATACCATTGGTAGCTCCACTTATCAGTCACTCCATCATAAGAGAATACTAATTGTTTATAGATTTCTAACACTATCAGTGTGATAGATGTCACTAGCAGTATAATATTAATTTTTTTATCACTCAGTTTTTTTCTAAATATCAAACTGACCACTATAGCAGCTATCATTAAAACTAGGCTTAAGATATGAAACCACCCGAATGAAGTAGGCGTGTTCATTGAGCCAGATAGTCCGTGTATTATTTTTTCGAAAAAGTTCATAATTTATTCCTCCTAAGTTTTCTTATGAATATCAGTAATAACCATATAAGGATAGATATGCTTAAGCCGAATGCTAACATAACTATATAATATACTCCGTAGCCAGCATTGTCAAGCAAGCTTTGCATAAAAGGGATATTACTATGAAGCATATTGCAAAAATTCACGTTAATCAAATGTGACATACTAGCAGCTATAAGCATATAAACTGAAAGTGTAATGATTATAAATATATAGTCAGTTTTCTTTGGTTTATAAAAATTCAGAGAAAGGCTGACCATTGGCCACAGCATCGCAAGGTGATGATAAGTGAAAGTGTGAAATGAAGAAAAAGATGAGAATGGAGCAAGGCTGGAGCTCCCAATTATAGATGAGGGATCTAAGTAAAACAATGCTATTAGCATCGTAGATGTTATGAAAGATAGGCTTCTGCCATAATGTCCTATTTTGCCTTTAAAGAATGCAGCAATAGGGAAGAAGTATAAAAATAAACTGCAGAAGTGTAGCGGAATATCAAACAGTGAATAACCTCCCATCGATGAAAGGGATAAAACCTGCTTTATGATTTCTCCAACTAAAATCAAAGACGCTATTACCAAAAATGGAATTTTTTTATATTTTTCATCCTTTTTTCTTAATAGAAAATATAAGGCGATAGAAATGAGCAGCATTAGCAGCAACATGCCGAAAAGGACGAAAAATTCTTTTAAACTATCACTCATAATTTAATCTCCTAATTATAAACTATCACAAAAATATATAATATTCAACAAAATAATTAAAATTTCTAACTAAAAGCAAAAAATGATTTTTTTGAAGAAAGATATAAATAAGCGAAATATCTAAAAATTGCAAGCGATAATTAATAGTTTTTTTTGCATAATATTTGTATTTATAAAATAATTTTGGTAAAATTAAGATATAATAATTTTATTAAGGCGGTTTATGTATGAAAAAAGTGAGTAAAAATATTTTTTGGAAAATAGGCATGATCGGCATTGTTATGATTGCAGCTGTGTTTGGCATGAATTTTAAGAGCGAAACGCTTTTTGCTAGCGGCACCGAAATAGGCACTATAGATAGCATTAGTGGTGATAAATATGACTTGTTGCCGAGCGAAGTCGGTAGAGCGATCATAGGGTATAATATATCTGCTGATCTTGTTGATGCTATAGGCGAATATTCTTTTGAACTGAAAGCAAAGGAGGGGGAAACTTTGCCAGCAGGCCTAAGCATAGACCATAGCACTGGTGTTATCTCTTATGCGCCAATCGCAGCTCATCCTGAATTTTTAGTGATAGTTAGAGTTAGCGATTCTGCTACAGAAAGCTATGAAGATTTAGAAATCAAAATTGGTGAAGCTTATGATAGTTTTAAGTTAACAGAAAATGTTGCTTATTCGTTTTCAGCAGCGCAAGTAGATGACATAAGTTTATTAAATTTAAATGAAGCAGCTACAGGCGGTGTGAAGCCTTATACATATTCATTCTTTGATTCAGTGCCGGCAGGCCTTGATATATCAGAAGATGGAATTTTAACATTCACTAGAACTGAAGTGATTAGAGGTGGTAGCTTCAGAGTGAGAATAAATCACGCGATCACTGCTGAATATTTGTTAGTAGAGGTAAGTTATGGTGCTGTCACTAGAAGCGTGCATGATAAGATTAGTGAAGCGTTAGTAGCGGTGAAAGAAACTATTATAAATGAAGCTGATGCTAAAATTACAGGCTTAGATCCTAACAAAGAATATGATTATAGAAAATCAGGCGGTGCTTGGCAAAAAATAACTGGCGTGATTGAGATAACTAATCTATCTTCAGGTAGCTATGAAATAAGCTATGCTGAAAATGAAAATTATAGTAGAAATACTCAAACTGTGGTAATAAGCAATATTAATCTTACAGCTAATATAAATTTAACTACAGAAAACAATAATCTCGAATGGGCGGATGATAATTATATCATAGCTACCATAGATAGTGCGAACGCAGTAGAAGGGAGCGCTTTCATGTATTACTGGTATGTGAATAATGGTTTAGTAAAAAGTGAAACTATTACTAGCACTACGTCAAAA
>CAYJMU010000016.1:798-1398 GCA_964371605.1 uncultured Lachnospiraceae bacterium | reverse complement strand
ACTATATAGGTAAAACTGTCAGGGTGAGTGTAAGAGCTACGACTAATGGAAACCTTATTTCTAAAACAGCTGCAGGGCTGATAGAAAAACAAACGCCGTTGTTTACTGCTCCAAGTGATGCATACTTATACTATGGCGAAACATTAGCTGACACAAGAAATGTAGAGGGGTTTACATTCAATGATCTAGATAAAAAAGTTTTAGTGACCGAAACGCTAGCATATAAAGCTAAATATACACCAGAAGACACTAATCTTTATAAAGAAGTAGAAAATGTAGATGTAAATGTTCAAGTGTTAAATACTACTAATGTAGTAGACAAAAATCAAATAATAAACATAAAAAATGACACTACTACGCCTCAGAGTGCTATATTATCTGCACTTACTGAACTACCTATAATAAATGGAGTGTATAATAGTGTAAGCTTTAAAAGTGGTGAAGATATCTTAGAAAGTATAACTATTGATTACGCGAATAATCTAATTAATTACAATCTAAAAAATGGAATAGCTGTAGGGGCTAGCGGCATTTATGAATTTTCTATCAGTAGTGATAGTCATGAAGATTTTAAATTTACAGTGACAGTGAATGCTACAG
>CAYJMU010000016.1:0-788 GCA_964371605.1 uncultured Lachnospiraceae bacterium | reverse complement strand
AAAAAGATAATCAAACTCCATTAACCATAACTACCGCTGATAATAGCTTAGAATACACTTATGGTGATGATATATCACTCGTGGTGACAGGTGGAAATGGAGAAGGGGCTCTTACGTATGAAGTTTTAGGCGGATATGCTATCATAACTGAAGCTGGTGATATCACTAGTTATAATGCGGGAGACATCATAATCAAAGTCACTAAAGCAGGCGGAGATATATATAATGATATTTCTAATACTATTACGCTATTAGTGAATAAATTAGACGTAGAAATTCAGTGGATAGAATCTACGCTTACTACTACCTATAATAAGGCACCTCAAAAAGTAATAGCTAGATATTTCGATGTAAACAATTCACAAATCACTTTAGATATGATTTATAATATAAAAGGTGGCGATGTGGTAGAAAATGCAGTAAATGCTGGCATTTATGAAGTTAGACCGAATGTTGTGAGTGAAAATTATAATCTAACAGGTGAATTAGTTAGAGATTTTAATATCGAAAAAGCTAGTGGAGTTATTGCGGAAGATTATACTATTCCATTAGGTTTGACAGCTAAACTAAATGATAAACTAAAAAACACTTTACTACCTGATTTATGGACTTGGAAAGATGGAGAAGCTCAGGTGGCATACATAGCTGGAGAAGGTTATTATTATGCTATATTTAATTCAGCTAATCCTAATTATATTGCATACGAAACTAGTATAGTGGTAGAAGTTTTAAAGGGTGAAGGTAATCTAGCATATGATTATATATCGCCTATTAAGAGAACTATTAAT
>CAYJMU010000015.1:0-14237 GCA_964371605.1 uncultured Lachnospiraceae bacterium | reverse complement strand
AAAAAAGATAATAGCTAGTAAGTGGACATACATATCTTACACTGGAATAAAAAAACAAGCTGACTGCGAAAGCGGAAAATCTAGTACGCAAGTAAGCACTCTATTAAAAAGGTTCTTAGGAATAAAATCAGATATTGAAATAAAAACAAAATGGTTTTTTGGAAATATATTTGATCGCTATGAAAGTCGAGCAGAAATAAGTTATTTTATGAAAGGCGTAAACAACTTCAGAGAAGTAAAACAACTACCTTTCGAATACTCTAGAGAATACACTCAATATTACAATAAAGCTCATCCGGCATTTATGCCACCAGAAAGACAAAAAAGAAAAAGCGAAGAAAGAAAACGAATAAAGGAGCTAAAAGAAAATGCAGAAATTAGAAATCGCAATAAACAAAAAACTAACAAGCAGTGAAACTAAGTTTATAAGATACATAGCAGACGAAATACAGCATCAAGCAGAGTTTTATCATAAACAAGCAATGCAAGCCGATTATGAGAGTGATAGCGTAGTTTTAAACTTAGTTAACCAAAGAAATATATATTTATCAATGGCGAGATACATAGAAACTATAGTATCGAAATTTGAAAAATATAGCAGCTTCTCACCCCCTCTAGAAGAAATAGAGCCTGATGTAAAGGGGCCCGCACGAGAGGGCGGGAATGTGACAACAGGCTCTTCTGATAAGGGGGTGATAGATGCAGAGATTATCAACTGATCCCCTCTTATAAAAAACGTACCTATTAAACAAATATTAAACCCAGTATGGGTTTAATATTTGTAAAAAATACCTCACGGAAGAGGTAGAAACTTAAGGAGTTAATCTATGAAAAAATTAGGACTAGATTACTTTCCTTTTCCAACAGCAAACGATGAAAAAATAGAGTTATATATATCTCGATATGGGAATAAAGGCTACACTGTTTTCATCGCTCTATTACAAAAAATATACAGCGAGCAAGGCTATTATTGGCTTGCCGAACAAGATGCGAGGCTTCTATTTGCAAGAAAACACGGAATGAGTGGAAGCTTTGTTGATAGCGTAATTGAATACTTAGTAAATAAAAACTACTTCGATAAAGGCTTATATGATCAGTATGGAGTATTAACAAATACTGAAATACAAGAAGTTTATCTTCAAGCTACAAGTAGACGAAAGGTTCAATTTCACGAAGTTAAATATTTAACTTCTTTTATTCGCAATATTTTAAAAAATGTAAACAATTCGAAAGAAAATGTAAACAATTTTAAAAAAAATGTAAACGCTGATACAGGAAAAGAAAAGAAAGTAAAAGAAACAGAAATAAAAAGAGAAGAAATAGATCCCGAATTTCTTTCAAAATTCTCTTCACAATTTAATGATAAAGAGATTGATATTAAATTAGTTAGCGCTAAAACTAACGCTAGATTGAAAGAACAAGGGCAGGCCCTCATTGATAATATAAATGATAGCGAGTTTTTAAAAACTGCGAAAAACATTACATTAAAATCTATTTTAAAGAATGCTAAAAGCATTCTAGAGGGTAATTATAAAGATTATAATCGAAATAGCCAGACAAATCCATACATAGGCAGAAAGTATACTGCAGCGGAATTAGAAGGCTTTTATACTGATTTAGATAATGTAGAAATATAGAAAGGAGGAAATAAAGAATGAAGATAGAAGCAAATACAAAAGTAGGAAGTTATATTCGATTTCATAGAAAGGCTAAGAACTGGACACAAGTAGATCTAGCTGAAAAAGTAGGAGTAGAGCAAAAGCATATTTCTAGATGGGAATGTGATCAAGTAGTGCCTACTCTAGAAACGCTTAGGAAAATCTTTACAGCTTTAGGTGTAGAGCTATTAGTAGACTGATAAGTAAGATAAAAAAAGCGAGTTTTATACTCGTTTTTTTTGGGGAAATATTGGGAAAAGAAAGAAAACATTCGATTTTTCGGTATGTTTTTATTTATTTGTTGGACTTTTAATCAAGGTGTCCCGCGTTCGAGTCGCGGGTGGGTCACCAATCGCTAATTATACGAACTTTTTTATAGAGTTCGTATTTTTTATTAATATCTGCTTTGTAGTGGAGATTTATAACTAATCTTAATGTTTAATTTTATATTTTATTAGAAATGTAAAAAATTGACAAATTTTGATACTTGTGATATATTATATTGAGGTTAAAATGTGGTTTAAAAAGAAAGAAGTAAAAACAGAAAAGAAAGAGAATAAATTAATATCGCTAGTAAATGGAGCGTTAACCAAATATGAAAAACAATTTGTTGTGGATTTTAGCAAACCAAAAAGTGAGTTTTCATTTTTAGGTGGTTATGGTTATTTATCTTCGTTTGAAAAGCAAGACTTTGCTTTTGCCGAAGATTACTCTATAAGCGGAATAAGAGATTTAAAAAGTTCAATTATTTATCTTAAAAATGAATTTGCTAGTCAAGATGTCGACAATAAAATTATTTTTTCAAAACTAAAAGAGGTAGAGAAGTTTGAAATAATGTTTCAAGAAAAAATAAAAAAAGAAAATATTTTCATTCAAACAAAAAATGTTAATGGAATACTGTTTTCTACGGTTGAACTTTTTCAATCTTTTTCTAGAGACTACTTGAATTTAGTGATAAAGATAAAACAGGAAATTTTAAATTTTATTAATAAAAATTTTGTAGCCATTGACTTAGTTAATGAATTTTCTAAAATCTTAAAAGAACAAGAGAACATGCCAAAAGAACTTACAGACTATAAGCTAAATCTAAATGGATATTCTGTTATTTACAATTTAGAAAATTTTCTAAGAGTATTAATAATTACAAATTTTAAAGGGATCCCTCTTAAACAATATCTATCTAGCGAACACAAAAAATATATACAAGAACAAAAAGAAAAGGAAAAAGAAAATCGCTGGTGTGACGAAAGGCAAGGCGGAGATTTATTTTATTTAACGCTGGCTCACTTAATAGAAATTATAAGAAATAATAAAGCAGTCTTTAAAGATAAGGATATACTAATATCTAAAATCGAAGATCCTCTTAATAAAATAATTGTTATACGAAATAAGTTGGCACATAATATTTTAATTACAAAAGATGATTTAGATTGCATTAAAACTAATAATAAAATAGTAATTAAATATTTAGATAAACAAAAAGATGATGTTATTAATTATAAATTTAACAAGAAAAAAAATAACAAAATATGATTAAAATTCTTTTATTCGCATTTGCTTTTGTTGTGCTGCAGCCGCATAGTTTTTTAGGAGGCGACTGAAAAATCTGCTTTTTATTTGCAGTTGAGAGCGAAAAAACTTACTAACATTTTACGAAGGACATGTTTAACATGTCTTTTTTTTATTCACGCGTTTTTAGTTTTTCGCATATACTAATTATAAGATTTCGACTTTTCGAGAAAGGGGGTGTGAAATGCGTATAATTTGTTTTAAGGCGCCTAGATTTTTAGTTCCTATTTTAAAATTATTTTTCAAGGTGGAAAGGTAAGTATACATAAAAAAAAGCATGCCATAGGCATGTTTTTTTTAATATTTCTTATATGTGATAGTGTATGCTGATTTAGTATTTTCAGTGATTTTAACGCTATCTGCTATATCAAGATCGGCCACTACTAGTATTTCATTCTTGCTAGCTAATACTGGTATGCTAGAGCGAATTCTAGTAGGTATTTTTTTATCAGTGAAATAGTCATTTAGTTTCTTAGTGCCGCCACCAAACTTTTTAAACATATCTCCAGATTCTCTATTTCTCCACACTGCATCACTTGGTAATGCGTCCACATCTATCATGTGTAGGTCATCTTTAGGAAGAATGTTTTTACTCTTTTTAACTGTTATTTTTCCAAAGTTAGGGATATCTATAGTTCCGCTAGCTAAAGGAATAGGTTTTATAACCGTTCTTTCTTTTCTAAGAGATAACGCTACCATATCATATTCTTTATGTGCCAGTATGCCATTAGGCAAGGCTATTTTAACGCCGTTGTTAGCTTCTTTAGCCATATTCTTAAGAAGTTTAAAATGTTTGTTTTCTATATCTTTAGTAGAGCCTAATATTCTAAGAGCTTGCTTAACCATTCTATTACTTACCGCGTCATGTGAGAAGAAGAATGATAATGGTATCTTAACCACTTTATTATTCTTGCTGTCTTGTGACATGAATGATGATGGGACTTTAGTTAGGTTTCCTGTTTCTATTATGTTTTCATAGTTTATACTATTGTTTATATACGCATCATCACTATTAGCTATCTTGCCAAAGTTAATAATGTTTTGGTCTGCATTAGCCCATTTTTTCTTTATTAACGGCATCACTTCATTTCTAAGGAAATTTCTAGAGAATGCTGAATCATTATTAGTGGTATCTATAGTAAAAGGAACATTTTGAAGTTCTTGATATTCTATGATTTCTTCTTTCACTGTTCTTAACATAGGGCGAATGTATTTTCCTCTCACTACCTTCATCCCAGCAGCGCCAGTAAGCCCACATCCTCTGAAAATATTCATAAGTATAGTTTCTGCTTGGTCACCAGTGTGGTGAGCTATACATATTTTATGAACTTTTTTAGCAGCTATTAGTTTATCCATTTCTGTATATCTAGCTGTTCTAGCTGCTTCTTCTATAGTCATTTTTTTCTCAGCAGCTAATTCTTTTACATTTATTTTTTTAGTTATAAGTTTAATATCGTTTTCTTTGCAAAATTTAGCAACAAGCTTAGCGTCATCATCTGCTTCTTCTCTGAGCATATGATTTATGTGGATAGCCACTATTTCTACAGATAATAAATCTTTTATCTTGTGCAGAAAGTGTAGCATACACATGCTATCTATGCCGCCGCTTACAGCCACGCCTATTACTTCACCTCTATTAAAACACTTAAACGATTCTAATGTGCTTCTTATACTTTTCATAATTTTCTCCTTGTTTAATCTTCATCTTCTTCCTCTTCTAGGTCTTCATCTTCTTCTTCATCGCCAAGATCATATTCATCATTTAATACTGGCCAGCTAAGCATTCTGTGACCGGTATCATACTTTTCTTCTGATAATTCTATTAACACCACTTTTTTTCTTATTTCATCTATAATTTTGTTATAGTGTTCGAGAGCCTCTAAGCTAGGGAAAGAGGTGATGGTGAATTTCAATATTTCATCAGTGTCTTTATGCTTTCTAGTTTGGAAAGAAACATATTCGAAAGACATGTGCATTTCGAACTGCTTATTGTTTATTATTTTGTAATCAATGCTTTCAGTTTTAACAGCTAGAATAGGTTTCAATGATTTTAATATTCTTAACACGTCTATCTTTAATCTGTGAGAAAAAGACTCATTTAATTTATCTTCTATGAAGAATAAAACATCAGGGTTTTTAGTGAAATCCTTTTCTACTGCCACGCTTTGAGAATAAACTCTATACATATCATTTTTGTCTACAGCTTCTAGCGCGTCAGGAATTTTGTGCCTTATAGTTAATTCCCAAGCGTTCGGGCGCTGGCGAACTCTAAGAGATGCGTCGATATTTTTTAAAAATCCTTCTGGGGTATCATAGTATACATCTAAAAATTCATCACTCACGCCATCAGCTAAAGCGTAGCTAGGCATAAAATGAACTATTCTTTTTATATTTGCTTGATCTGCTGGATTAGCATAATTAAATTTTCTATCGTGTTTTCTATTGTTCATAAAAAATCTCCTACACTCTAAGTATAATCTAATAGCAGCGTTTTTGCAATAGTTAAATAGAATTAAATGTAAGAAAAAGAGGTTATTGAATAAAAATATAAGAAAAAGGAAAGAGTTGAAATGTAATAGAAAAGAAAAAGGAGAAAAAGATGGAGTTTAAAAATAGCAAAACTTATGAAAATTTAGCTAGAAGTTATGCGGGAGAGAGTCAAGCAGGTCTTAGATATCAGATGATAGCTGACAAGTTAATGAAAGAGAAGCAATATTTTTTGGTAGGCACTATAAAAAGCATTGCGAAAAATGAGGTGGCTCATGCTAAGGCTTTTTATAACATGATCATTAAGCATGGTGGAAGCATTAGAAACATTGATATCAATGCGGGCTATCCGTTCATAGATGAAGATTTGCCAGAAATATTAAAAGAAAACTCAGAAATAGAAAAAGATGAATCAGAACATATATACAAGAGTTTTCAAAAAATAGCAGAAGATGAAGGTTATAAGGATGTGGCTAAGCTGTTTAAAGATGTGGCGTCAGTGGAAAATTGTCATCATATGCTGACTAAAGAAATGTATGAAAAGATGAAAGATAAAACATTATTTTATTCAACTAAAAAAAGAAAATGGAAATGTGATGTGTGCGGCTATGAAGAAGAAGGGATAGAGCCTTGGAAAGAATGTCCGTTATGCGAGAAGGATAGGGGATATGTGCAAATCACATTTAGCAGAGGAAAAACTGAGGAAAAGTGACAAAATATCGCTTATATAATACATTTGTTTTATAATAATGTGAAAAAATAAACATTTTACGCAAAAAAGCAAACATTTTATAGAAAAAAGTTTGCTTTTTTATCGTTTTTGTTATAGCATAAGAATAAATGAGGTTTTTATGCAGTTAAACACAAATATTAATATTGAGTCTGTTACTGATGAACTAGAAAGAAAGGTGATGAACATTCTCTTAGATCTTAAATTTAATATTAGCCATGCCGGATTTTTTTATTTGGCTAAGTTGATATCTCTTTATGTCGTTTATTTCGAAAAAGGGAATATGCGTTGTCAAGATTACTTAGACATAATAGGGGATCATTATAAATCTAAGGCGATAAATGTAGAAAGTAATATTCGTAAAGCTATTTTAGCCGCCTATGAATCTTCTCCCTTAAATTTTAAGGAAAAGCATTTGTCTAAATTTTATGGAGATAGTCATCCTTATCCGCCTAGCACTAAAGCTTTAGCTATATATATAGCTACTATGATTAAATGCGGCGAGATGAAGTGATGCTTTTAAGGTAAAGTTATAATTTCATCAGTGAAGCCGTCACAAGATATAGTTAAGTCGATGGAAGGTATGGAGAAGTCCAGAAAATATACCAGTCTATCTTTTAATGAAAATAAAAGCGTTTTGTTAAAATCGGCTGTGGACGAAAGAAGTATTGAAAAATCAGATATATCATCTACTATCACGCCATTCTTCTTAAGCTTTATAGTTAAAGTGAATCCACCATCTTGCTCAACTGATTCCACTAGAATGTTATTAAGCATAGTAGTAGGAAGGTCGGTCACAGTTAATTTATAAG
The DNA here is from genome assembly GCA_964371605.1 of uncultured Lachnospiraceae bacterium. GTDB lineage: Bacteria > Bacillota > Clostridia > Christensenellales > UBA1242 > CAYJMU01. The sequence goes on along the minus strand of CAYJMU010000015.1, from coordinate 6,981 downwards.
TAAGGGTGGTAAATTCACCTTCACTAATTTCTATGCTAGCAGTCACTATGGCCTCTCCTGAACTAATAGGAGTAATAATGCCAGTATTATAGTCATAGCTAGCTATGTTTGGAATCACTGAAACATTAACAGTTTGATTAAAATTTTCGTTGTTAAGATTAAGAATGTTTTTAATGCCTATAGAATCTAAAGAAATGATTAATTCATTGTGTTCCAATTCAGGGCTTATAGCATATTCGCTCTTTGCTATAACTACAAGATCTAGGGTTAGAACTTCATCTAGAAGTTGAATTTTAATTTGGCAGCTTCCAGCGCTCACAGCGGTGATCTTTCCGCCTACGCTTATTATCGCTACATCTTTATCGGTGCTAGTATATGAAAGGTGAGATCTTATCTCCGCGGGCGATACATTTACGTCAGCGTTCAAGTCATAAGTTTCACCGGCAGTGAGGGAAAGAGTGCTGGGGATAGATGTGGAAAAACTATCTATCTTGATTTCAGAATCCACGCTTCCAAATGTGAACGCAGAAAATATCACTAAAGATAGAAGGACTAAAACGCTACCAGTAGTCACCAAAATATTTTTGATCTTCATATTATGATTATAATAAGGATATAAATAAAAAGCAAGAAAAAAGCGAACTTTGTCGCTTTTTTTAGGAAAATGTTTATTTTTAGTTTCTAGTATTTTCTTCTATGATTTCTGCTAAATAAGATTCGCCTTCTTCTTTTAATGCGTCCATTTTTCTTAATGCCTCTTCTGGGGAAACGTATCCGGTAGTATCATCATCTAAGATATTGTAGCCATCATCTTCAGCCGTGATTTTTTCTTTTTCATTCATATATAAAGGATTTCTTTCAGTTATATAATTAATTTCTTCAGCTGAAAGTTTTTTCGCTGTTTCGATAGCTTTTTCAGGTGAAATGTAGCCAGTGATATCATCATCTAAGATGTTGTATCCGTTATCCGTTGTAGCAAATTTTTTATCATCAGCTAATTCAAATGTTTTTAGTTTTTTAATTATTCTTTCTTTTTCGTTTACTTTGCAGAGATATATATGATCTTCTTTTATATCTTTAGCATAGTTTTTAGTTAGTCCGAATTTCTTTCTAGCATCTTTAATGTTAGTAGTTAAGCTTTCACTATTAAACAGGTTGGCAAATAGTGGACCTGTTAATTTTTCATCATTTAATATGTTTTGGAATCGCTGATAGCCTTCTTTAGTATTGATTAGGTAGTTAACTTTTTCACAATACTTGTATAATGCTTCAGCAGTAAGATGATCGTATATATTCACTTTAGGTCCATATTTTCGTCTAGCGGCTATGATTAGGGATGGGCTAAAAATCATATCTCTCACTCTATCTCTTAAAACCGCTCTATATTCCTTATTATTTTTATTTTTAGCTTTTAAAAACAAAGTTAAATTTTTCTGAATATGTTTATCCAATCTCGCGCTAGCTTGTCTAAGATTCGTTCTATAAAGAATATCCAATTGATCAAAAGTTAAATTTTTCGCCATTTCGCTTAAATCTATTTTATTGTAGTTCATAAAATCTCCTTTCTAGCAAGTTTTAAATAGTTTAACATATTATATTGAATATGTAAAGAGGGAATATGCCTGTAAAAAATAAAAAAACAGGGGGTGATTTTCCTTGCCTCGCAGCAAGGTTTGTGATATAATAACGCGTAATAAATTTAGAGAAAAAGAGGAAAAAAGGAAAAAATGAGAAAAACTAAAATAGTTGGGACTATAGGTCCAGTTAGTAGAAATTATGAAATGATAAAAAAATTAGCGGCAGCAGGCTTAAATGTTTGCCGAATAAATATGAGTCATGACCCAGCTTCTATGCAAGAAGAAATTTTCGATATAGTAGGTAGAGTGAGAAGAGAAACAGGAAAGCCGCTACCTATCATGCTAGATACTAGAGGCCCAGAGATAAGAATAGGGAAATTTAAAGATGGGGTGGTTAATCTTAAAGCGGGTCAAACTTTCAGTTTTTTAGCAGAAGAAATAGAAGGCGATGAAACTAAGGTTAGCATATCTGTGCCAGAAGTGGTAGAAATAATCAAGCCTGGTCAAAAAATCCTAGGCGTGAACGGTCTTATCGAATTCAAAGTGACAGAAGTGACTGATAAAGAGATAATTACTATAGTAGAAAACAGTGCGGAGCTATCTAATAGAAAATCATTGTCTATACCTAATATTAAACTAAATGTTCCATATTTAAACGAAAAAGATGAAAAAGATATCATATGGGGATTAGAAAAAGGGATAGATTATATAGCAGCTAGTTTTATCAGTGATAGAGGGGATGTTTTAGATATAAGAAGACTAATAGAAAAAAACAATTCGAAATGTAAGATTATAGCTAAGATAGAAAATAATCTAGGCATAAAAAACCTAGAAGAAATATTAGAAGTGGCAGATGGCATCATGGTGGCTAGAGGAGATTTAGGGGTAGAAGTTCCACTATTTGAACTGCCTGCTCTCCAAAAGGAAATGATCAAAAAAGCTAATGCGGCAGGGAAGATAGTCATTACGGCTACAGAAATGTTAGAAAGTATGATTAATTCACCTAGGCCTACTAGAGCGGAAGCTACGGACGTAGCTAATGCAGTGTATGATGGAAGCACGGCGGTGATGCTATCGGCGGAAACAGCGGTAGGTAAATATGCTATAGAAGCGGTGAGCTACATGAACAAGATTTCACTAGCTACAGAAAAAAGCATTAACTATAAAAAAAGATATTCTATGCTACCACTAGAAATGTCTTCGGCAGAAGAGTCTATATCTAGAGCGGCAGTGTCAGCGAGCTTTGGGTTCAAAAAGGAAGTGAAAGCACTAGTAGCTTGGACGGAATCAGGCAGAACAGCAGGGAAGGTAAGCAAGTATAAGCCAGACACTAATATTTTAGCTGTGACAAATAATGAAGAGGTGTATAGACAATTAGATTTAGAATGGGGAGTGATTCCAGTTTTACATCAAAACAAGGTAAGCACTGATCAACTATTAGAAGATTCAGAAAAAATAGCTAAAGAATCAGGACTAGCTAAGGCGGGAGATAGAATAGTAATCACAGCGGGAAGTATGGAAAACTTATCTACTACTGACCTATTAAAGATATCTTTAATCAAGTAAAAAAGAAAAGCAGTCAATGATTGCAAAAAAGAAAATATCGTGGTAAAATGGTGATATGGAAAATTTAAATTTAATTATAGCGGAGAATTTGGTTAAGCTTAGGAAGAACGCGAAGCTTACCCAATTAGAATTCTCAGAAGAAGTAAAATATAGCGACAAAAGTATTAGCAAGTGGGAAAAGGGAGAGTCTATACCAAATATAGAAGTTCTGAAATTTATAGCTGATTATTATAAAATCACCTTAAATGATTTAACGGACGCGAACTTAGACTTATCAGAAAATAGAGATATAAAAGAAATGGAAGAAAAAGTGAGCAAGTATAACAAGCTGACTGTTTCTCTACTTTTCATTTCGTCTATATGGATAGTGGCTACCACTATTTTCGTATACTCAGAATTAATATCTGGCAGCAATGCATGGATCGTGTTCATCATATCAGTGCCAGCATCTTTCTTTTTAGGTTGGATATTTTCACTATTATGGGGAACTAAGAAAACATCGCTTATACTGCTATCCTCTTTCGTGTGGACGGCTCTAGCTACATTTTACATAGTTTTCCTTCCGTATAATTTATTCGCTATATTCTTCATAGGTGTGCCTATCCAAGCAGCGATACTATTATCAGGTATTATAAAAAACAAAGAGTATGAAATAGCTAAAAAGATAAATAAAATGAACAAGAAAAAAGAAAAAGCAAAAAAGAAAGCGGAAGCATTAAAAAAAGCATAACTACTAAGTTATGCTTTTTTAGTTTTTTCTGTTTCGATCACTTCTTCTGCTATTACTAGAGGTATCACATCTCCACTTTCAGCTGAAGCTAAAGCTTTCTTTTTCTTCCTATCATTTAGATAAATAGCTAAGCAACCTATGCTTATAGCTGATAGAAAGAGTATGATGTAAGTCCATATATGGCTGCCAGCAGTTAACTGAAAGGTTAAGCCATTTTCTCGAATAAACATAAAATTAGTATCTCCAAAAATAGTATTTCCCATTTCAGCATAGCAAACTAAAAGTAGTAATGCGATAGCTGTGCTGAAAATAGAAGAATAGTTAAATTTAGGCTTGATAGTCATGAAGTTATATAAAGCGACTGTAGGTAGCAGAATATGAAGAAGTATGCTTTCTATATCATAAAAGGTGAGAACGCTATATTGGTAGTAATCACCAAATATAAAGGTGAGTATGCCGCCCATCATAGCATATATAGATATAGCTAAGACTCCTTTTTTAGCCTTCATGAAATAAGCTATACTTATAGCAAGGCACATGATGTGGCATAGTTCCCAAGGGAAAGATTCGAAAAATGAATCTGCACCCACGCTCACTCTAAATATCATTCTGAAAACTCTAGAAGAAAGCATCACTATAACCATCCAGAAAATCAGCTTTTTAGAAAAGTTAGGATGCTTCTTGAAAAGGAAATACATTCCTATGAGATGTGCAGTTAAGGCTATCATTAAAATGATGTGCAGGGGAGAAAACAATCCTTTCCCCGGTTCTAACACTGCCTCATTAGCAGTCATCCAATCCCAAAAACTCATAAACCCTCCATAAGAAATTAAAATAAGTATAGATATAATATCAAAAAACAGGTCGGATGTAAACTAATTTAGCTAAAGATTTAGATTTTGAACAAATGTATAAAAATAAAAGAAAAGTGAAATATAAATTAACGATAAATCTATGGAAATAAACAAGGAAAAAAAAGATGTGAATTTTTTAAACTTTTTTTAAAAAATTAGTTGTTTTTAAAATTTTAATGTGTTAATCTAATTTTAGCTAACCGCTATATCTAGTTATTATTATGAAAATATAACTATATATTGTGTTTTAGCGTCAGGAGGCGGATAAATGGTGTTTTCAGGGATGCAGCCAGTGACTTTGCTCGATTTTCCGGGAAAAGTAGCGGCTATAGTGTTCACTAGCGGATGTGATATGGCTTGTCCATATTGTCATAATGCTGCTATTTGTAGTGGTGGCGGTGAGAGTATTTCAGAAAGCGAAGTGCTAAGTTATCTAGAAAAAAGGAAGAATTTGCTAGATGGCGTATGCATATCTGGTGGAGAACCCCTTCTTCATAAAGGAATCATTCATTTCATTCAGCTGGTGAAAGGTATGAATCTTATGGTGAAGCTTGATACTAATGGAAGTTCTCCTGAAGTTTTGAAAAGATTGCTAGATGATGATCTTTTAGATTATGTGGCGATGGATATTAAAAACTCTTTCGAAAAATATGAAATGACTACTGGCAGAAGAAAAGTGAATATTGATGATATTAAAAAAAGCATTGATTATCTTAAAGCAAGTAAAGTAGAGAGAGAGTTTAGAACCACAGTGACTGAAAATCATCATACGGAAGAAGATATGGAAGAGATAGGAAAAATGATAGAAGGGGAAAACTTCTATTTCATCCAGAATTTCAAAGATTCTGAAGGCGTGATCGAAAAAAATATTGAAAAAGTAAGCGAAGGAAAGTTAGATAGATTTAAGACGATAGTTAGTAAATATGTAAAGAATGTAAAAATCAGATAAAAGAGGAGAATTTAAAAATGTTCGAAGTAAAAAAGAGAAGCGGAAAAATAGTAGAATTTAATATTAAAAAAATTAAAAAGGCTATAGAGAAAGCGTTTAAATCTATTGGTCAGCCTATAAATGAGGATGTGACTGAGCTATTAAGTTTAAGGGCGGTAGCTTATTTTTCTAAAAATGTGGAAAACGAATGTGTTGACATAGAAGATATCCAAGATAGCGTGGAAAAAGCGCTCATCGAAGCAGGGTTTGCTGACGCGGCTAAAGAATATATATTATATAGGAAGCAAAGAGAGAAAAGCAGAATGGCTAACAAGACTCTCATAGACTATAAAAAAGTTATGGATAATTACCTTAAGATAAATGACTGGAGAGTGAAAGAAAACTCTACTGTCACTTATTCGGTAGGTGGTTTGATATTAAGTAATTCAGGTGCTCTTACAGCTAATTATTGGCTAAGTGAAGTGTATGATGAAGAGATAGCAGAAGCTCATAGAGAGGCAGATATTCATCTTCATGACTTATCAATGCTGACAGGGTACTGTGCAGGCTGGAGCTTAAAGCAATTGATTCAGGAAGGCCTAGGCGGCATAGAAGGGAAAATTTCTTCTAAACCAGCTAAGCACCTTCACACTATATGTAATCAAATGGTAAACTTTTTAGGCATAATGCAAAATGAATGGGCGGGCGCTCAAGCGTTCTCATCATTTGATACATATTTAGCACCTTTCGTGAAGGTGGATAACTTATCTTATAAAGATGTTAAACAAGCTCTTCAATCATTTGTGTTCGGTGTGAATACGCCTAGCAGATGGGGAACGCAAGCGCCTTTTTCTAATATTACGCTTGACTGGGTAGTTCCTAGCGACTTAGCAGAACTGAATGCTATAGTTGGCGGAAAGGAAATGGATTTCAAATATAAAGATTGTAAAAAAGAAATGGATATCATAAACAAGGCTTTCATCGAAATCATGATAGAAGGTGACGCTAATGGTCGAGGCTTCCAGTATCCTATCCCTACATATTCTATCACTAAGGATTTTGATTGGAGTGAAACGGAAAACAACAAGATGCTTTTCGAGATGACTGCTAAATATGGCATACCTTACTTCTCTAACTATGTAAATAGTGATATGGAGCCTAGTGATATTAGAAGTATGTGCTGCAGACTAAGATTAGATCTAAGAGAGCTAAGAAAAAAATCAGGTGGGTTCTTCGGTAGTGGTGAATCTACTGGTTCGGTAGGCGTGGTGACTATTAACCTGCCTAAGATAGAATACCTAGCTAAAGATGAAAAAGATTTCTATA
>CAYJMU010000014.1:0-14411 GCA_964371605.1 uncultured Lachnospiraceae bacterium | reverse complement strand
AATCCTATTTTTCTTTTACTTTTAATCTAGTTAAACTTTATAGGCTCTTTCCTCCATTTATTCTTTGTTTATTTTTAATCCTCCTTCATAGTTTTAAATTTTAGCTTTCAAAATCTTCATCCGCATTTCACCTCCTTTTTATACTAGAAAGAAACTCTCTTTCCTAACAAACGAATATATATCTTTCCTTTGTTATGCTTTCATTTTACTACCTGATTGTTAAATTAATTATAAGTTAGTTATAAATTAAAAAAAATTAAAAAATTAACTAAAATCGAAAAATAAATTATCCAAACAAGCTTTTAGGCCTTTTTATACAGATACACGACCTAATATTGTATATTTTTGTCGAATGACAAAATCTTTGTAAAAAAATCTTAAAAAATAATAATGCAAATGAATACTTATAAGCATTTAACAAGATTTTTTCACAAATTTCTGCCATTTTGCCCATTTTTTAATTTTTTATGTTATAATGTCAGGAAGGAGAAAAGTATGAATTTATCCAGTATAAAATATAATCACCATCTTCAAACATATAAGAAATTAGAGCTAGAATTTAACGAATTGTTATATCTGATTATGGTAGATGATGAACAATTAAAAACTTATTCTTTAAAAATATGTGATTTAATTCTATGGTCTGTTGTTGAAATAGAAACTATAACGAAAGACTTGTATGGGAAAATAAAAAAAGAAAATACAAATCTAGATGGAAAAAGATTTGATGATTTGTTAGATGAAATAATTAAAAATTTTGAAATAAGTGAGTTAAATATTTATTTATCATCAGAAAGCGTTTCACTATCACCTGAAAAACGTAAATATAATCCCTTTCTTAAAAATGCAATAAACTCTAAAAATAGAAAAGTGTTTCAATGGAATAATGCATATCAAAACTTAAAACATAATAAGCTAAAAAAAATACAAGAATTTGGAACTGTTGATAATCTTATTAGCTCCCTTGGCGCATTGTATCTTCTAAATATTTATTTTTATTTTGAAAACATAAAATTAAGCTATGTTGAGCAAACCATAAGCACAAAAGAATTTGAAAAACTAAAAAGTGAAATTTTTGAATTTGATCAATTTAGAGAATTAAAATATGGAAAAGAAAAAATTTTTAAAAGTTTTGTAAACAATTTACCCATATCAAATTGTTTATTATTGCATATATTTTTTGACGGAACAATCGGAAAACAAAAAGAAATTATAGACAAAAACATAAATGAATTGCAAAAATTTAAACGCTTAACATTAACGGATAACGATCAATTATTAGCAGGGGCTGATTTTATAGAATGGCAAAATGCTAATAATTGTAAAATTATACTTAACAGAGGAAAAAAAGAATTAGAAACTCATAGAAAAATTTATCCTATTAATTATTTGTAATAAGTTCAATATAACATTAATTCATTAGAACCTAATATCACGAATAAATTCTGTGAAAAAGTCAAGGGGTGATTATGTGAGTAGTCAGTCCTTTTTTCTTTGCCATTTCGATTGTTTGGCGGGTTCCGCCTGCTGTGCCGTTGTATAGGGCTATTAGGTGGGTGGATTTATCCACCATATACTTGTTTCGCTTCTGCATACAGCCATTAAAGTAATTATAATTAGATACATAAGTGACTTTGTCCGCCATTTCTAAAATCTTGTCATATCTCTTTTTATATTTTTCATTCCAACCGCTACATTGATTTAAACATGGAATAGCACACTCTAACATAATGTTAGGGTGTTTTTTCTTTAATTTAAGAATAGTTTCAGCTGCGATGATATCAAAGCCAAGAGCCATACCAGATATAAAATATTCAATACCATCTTTTTTTATAAGAAATATTAATACAGTTCTAAAGCTTTTAATAAACTTTTTGTAATCGCAGCCTTCTTCTTCATAGCCCCAAGGCAAACTTTTTGGCCTATGACCTGAGAAAGAGCAAATTTTGTTTTCTAGGATTTTCATAAATATATTATGATATAGAATTTTCTATATGTCAAGTAATAATATAGTATTTTCTATACAATATAATTAAGAGGTGTATTATGGAATTTATAGAAATACTAAAAGAAATTATGATTGAACTTGATTTAACCCAAGTTTCGCTTGCAGAAAAGATTGGTGTAAAACAAAGTCAGGTTAGTGAATGGCTTAAAGGCAAAAGCAAACCTGGTTATGATAGTCTAAAACAAATCTGTCAAGGGCTTGATATTTCCGCTGATAGATTGTTAGGATTAAAAGATTAGTATGAACAATTACACAAAACATTACAAAAGCGATATGAAATCTTTAGCCGATGTAGTTGTTGATAGAATTTTGTATTTTATGAACAAAGAAAATCTTAATCAATATAAATTAGCACAAAAGAACGATATTCCATTTCCGACTATAAAAAGCATAATGCAAAGAAGGACTAAAACTATCAATTTGAAAACAATAATATTATTAGCAAAAGGTTTTGGAGTGACTCCAAGCGAATTTATAGATTTGGATGATTTTCTTGCTAATAATTTAGACTTAGACTAATGTTAAATCATCCATATATTATAATAAAGAATATTATTAAGAGGCAGTTATGGAGTTTGTAAAAATTTTAAAAGAAATTATGTTTGAAAAGGAAAGATAAACCCAAAAAATTATTTATTTTTCTATAAAATGTGTTATACTAATTAAAATTACAAAGGTGAAGGATGTTATTATGAAAAAATTACTTCGTTTTTTTACCAGCAGAATTACTATTTCGATAATTCTTATTTTGTTGCAACTTTTTTTGCTTTATCAAGTAGTTGTATTTCTTAATAATAATATTTGGTTTTATGTGGCTTTCGCCACCATTTCTATTGTAGAAATTTTTACGCTGCTTAATAAGGATATTTTGCCAGAGTATAAGTTAGCTTGGATCATGCATATCATTTTTCTTCCAGTGTTCGGCATATTTTTATATCTTCTTCTAAGAAGAAAGCCTTTAAAAAAAGCATTATCTGTAAAAATGAATCTATTGAAAGAGGAGAATGCTAATTCTAAAATAACTCTTCCGAAAGCTACAGTGAAAGATTCTTTCGCTTCTAACCTTTCTAATCTTATTTATAGTCAATCCTCTTTTCATATGCAAGATTGTAAAAAAATAGAGTATTTTGATTTTGGTGAAAAATATTTTGCGGACATGTTGAAAAACTTAAAACGTGCCAAAAAATTTATTCTGATAGAATTTTTCATCGTTCACGATGGCTTTCTTTGGAACCAGATCTTTAATGTTTTGAAAGAGAAGGCTGAAAGTGGCGTGGAAGTTAAAATCATGGTTGATGATTTCGGCACAATGTTTAGTGCTAAGCGAAAATTTAGAAAAATATTAAAAAAATCAAATATAAATATAGAAATTTTTAATAAAGTTAGACCTATTATAGACAGCTCATATAACAATAGAACTCATAGAAAAATCGTGGTAATTGATGGCGTTATGGCTTATAGCGGCGGGTGCAATATAGGTGACGAATACATTAATCATATCAGAAAGTTCGGACTTTGGAAAGATACTGGCTTCAAAGTAGAAGGAAATGCGGTCACGAATTTTACATTAGCCTTTTTACATTTATACAGTTTGCAATGCCCTTATAAAGTAGATTTTGAAAAATATTTAGTGGTCGAAAACGAGAAAGGCAATAGGAAAATTCAGTTCTTCTATGATAACCCTAATCAGGCTACAAATATATTTTTTCAAAGTTATATCAAAATTCTCCAAAATGCCAAAAAGTATGTTTATATAAATTCGCCATACTTAATAATAGATTCACAGATGAAGGGAGCGCTCATCTCTGCCTCTAAATCAGGAGTGGATGTTCGCATTACCCTTCCTAAGATTCCAGATAAAAAATATGCCTATGAACTGGCGTTAGAAAATGCAGACCACTTGAGCGCGCACGGCGTGAAAGTATATTTATATGCACCAGGATTTATTCATGCTAAGTCATTTTTAAGCGATGATAAATACGCTATCATTGGCACTAGTAATCTGGATTATAGAAGCTTGTTTTTAAATTTTGAATGCGGCGCGTTCGTTTATGATGAAGCATTTGCCACTGATATGAAGACAGATTATATGAAAACTTTAGAATATTGTGAACTATATATTCCTAAAAAAACATCTTTCATGAGAAAAATCAAACGAGCAATATTATCATTATTCGCCCCACTACTATAACTCTAAGAAATTCATTGTAGCGAGAACGACTAGAAAAGAGGCTCTAAAGCTAAACTATATATATTATAGGTTAACTAATTTCAGTTAATTATAATATATTTAATTTAATGTTTTATCTAAAAATTAAGAGTTGATTATGTGGATAATCAGCTCTTTTTTCTTTCCCATTCCGATTGTTTGGTGGGTGCCACCTGCGGTGCCGTTGTATAAGGCTATTAGGTGGGTGGACTTATCTATCATATATTTATTACGCTTTGCCATGCAGCCATTAAAATAGTTATAATTTGAAACATAAGTTATTTTATCGGCTCTGTTTAAAATATTGTTATATCTTTTCTTATAATCTTCACTCCAGCCACTATTTTGATTTTGGCAAGGAATCGCACATTCTAGTTTAATATTAGAATATGCTTTTTTTAGCTTAATAATTTGCTCGGCTGCAATTATATCAAAACCTTGTGCCATTCCAGATATAAAAGAATAGACGCCATTTTTAATCAGTGCTTTTATTGTCGCATTTAACTCTTTTATAAATTTTCTATATTCACTGCCTTTTTCTTCATAACCCCAAGGTAAACTTTTTGGGCGATGCCCAGTAAAACAGCAAACTAATTCTTTGTTATTCATATTCGTGGAACTCCGTTAATAAACTATAGCATAATAAAATTCAAAAAACAAGCAAAATCGTGGAATTCCACAAGAATTAAATTTTTATATTATTTATAATAACTATGGAGTTCCATTATAGAGTTCCGTGAAGGTGGTTGTTATGAATATAAATGAAGCGATTATAAAAAGAATTAATGAAATTTGTGAAGAGAAGAAATCAAGTGTTTGTGATTTATGTTTGAAAGCAGGAATGAGTCCATCAAATATTTATGATTTGTTGCATAAAAGAACAAGGCACAGCAAAATCAACACCATTGCAAAATTTTGCGAGGGTGCTGAAATAACTTTGGGTTACTTTTTTAATGTTGAATTGTTTAATAACTTAGACGATGAAGATTAATAAAATTGTTGTAAAAAAATTTTGACGCCTTTTGACGCCCTTTATGCTAGTTTTATATGATTTTAGATAGTTTTAGACCGATTTTTAAGTATTTGGATAATTGCTTAAAAGTTGGTCTTATTTTGAGAAAAAATTGACGCCCTTTTTCGTATAAAGGGCGGCAATTTCAAAATATGGTTGATAAAAATTTTTAAAAATTGAAAAATAAAAAATCGCTATAAGCCCCGTAAACAAAGGGTTTTAGCGATTTTTATTGTTGGAGCTGATGACGGGACTTGAACCCGTGACCTCTACCTTACCAATTATATTTAATTATAAAAGTATTGCTTTGTAATGTTAATTTTTATTCAATGACTGCTAATAACTTTTGTCTTGCTTTTAATATCTTCTAATAACTTTTGTATCACTAGGTAACCCCAGATAACTTCCCAAAATTCTTTTACTCTTTTTTTTTACCAATTTAATAAGATTGATTATTATGATGTTTTATGTTATAGTTGAAATGGAGATATTATGAATAAATTTATATTTGAATTAGAGTCACATACAAGATGGGCATTCTTACCAAACTCATGCAATGAAATTGATTTAATAGATGATAATCAATTAATAGATTATTTTAACTCGAAAGAATCAGAACTAAAAAAAGTTTTTAATGATGAAAATTTTGAGTTAAGCTTTTCTAACAAAGGACAAATAGAACTAATAGCATACGGTGAATTATCCTTAAATAAATTTGCTATTAAAGCAATGAATTTATTGTATTTCATTTCAGTTTGTTCTGGGTATAATGTTAAATATAAAGATTACTTAATTTACAACAATAAAAAAATCACTTTTTTTTCTTTTCCAATCGAAGATACATTGCCTATAATAAATGGCGAAAAAATAAAACTATATAAGGATATTAAGTATCATGAAATTGGATTAAAAAATATATTTGATAACCATGAAACTTTTAAAATGATTTTAAATTCCGACACAAGGCAATTAGATATAGGGATTAACTATTATAATTGCCTGTTTTATAAAGATATGTTTAATAGACCAAATATAAATTTTAAAAATATTGTAGCATCTATTGAATCTTTGATATCAGCCATCAACAAAGATAAATACACCGAAAAAGAAAATAAAAATAAAGATGAGTTTGTAGAATTTACTAAAGAAAATAAAAAACTGGAAAAATTTATTTCTATAAAAAGAGTTGGTTTATCTGAGAAACTTATTGATACATTTAAAATTATAGAAGATATTTTAAGTGTAAAGTTTAATAAAAATACAATAAATTTATTAAGCGAAAAAATTGCCAACACTCGAAACTATCTAAGTCATTTATACGAAGTTAAAAGTACAACAAAGATGTTAACAGACAATCAGATACATGACTTATCACCATTAATTCAAATGATTTTTAGGATTTTGTATTTAGACTATTTCAAAATAGATAAAAAAATTTTAGGACAAAATTTTTTTAAAATGATTCCCAATAAGATTATTTTAAAAGATTTTATAATACAAAAAAACAAAAACTAATGTTTTGGTTTTTTCTTTGCTATGCGTTTTCTTTTAATACTTTTTTAAAGAAAACATCGTTCATTTGATTAGAGGCTTTCTTTGCTTCATCTTTTAGGTAATGCCCATATCTGCTTAAAACAAGGTTAGCATCTCCTGCAACTGTTAGCGGATCTATTTTGTTAATTAGTTTTTTTGCAAATGTAGGAGTATAAACACTGTTGCAATTAAAAAAACAAGCATACACTGCTTGTTTTTGTTTGGAGCTGATGACGGGACTTGAACCCGTGACCTCTACCTTACCAAGGTAGTGCTCTACCACCTGAGCTACATCAGCATTATCTTTTTTAGTCGTTTTTTATACGCTTTATTATATATTTTTTTACTTACTTTGTCAACTCAGTTTCCTTTTTTTCTTTACTCTTTTTTCTACTTTTTCAATAACTAACCCGACTAATTTCGCAGAAATTAGCATATTGACTTGTTTTGATTTTTGTGCTATATTTTAATGAAAATAAAATTTGGTTTCAAAAGAGGGGGAACATATATGAAAAAATTAACAATATCTAAGGCTGTAAAAAAGATTATTCGTGCTACTAATCATTTTATCGCTCCTAAAAAATATGATGCAATGTATCCTTATGTAGACGGACTAGCTAGAGTGGTGACAGATAAAAAGTATGGAGTAATAAACGAAATAGGTGAACATATACTCCCTTGTGACTATACTTATATTTATCCTTTCAAGCATGGCTTAGCCGAAGTGGAAAAAAATGAAGTATTCGGAGTGACTGATAAAGAAGGAAAATTAGTAGTTAAATTAAAATATGAACACACTAAGATCTTGAATGATTATTTAATAAGAGTAAAACAAAATGGTTTATATGGTGTAACTAATGCTGAAGGAAAATTATTGATTCCTATAGATTACGAAATGGTAAATTATTCTGACAACGATTTTCATAATGCTCTTAGGTTAACTAAAAATGGTGAAACTACAACGCTTTATTTAAATAAAAAAGAAAAAGAAAGAGAAGAAAAAAAAGAAGAGGAAAGAGAAATATAACACTAAAGAGCGGTGATGCTCTTTTTTTATTTTGCAATTCAAAGTATTAAATTTTAAGTTGGGAAAAATTGCTTGACTTTTCTTTCTTCTATATATATAATGCTAATAGTGAAAAAAGGGCAAGCTATGAAAGTTAAGAAGAAAAAAAGAGCAGTTAAACCTTGCAAGGGATGGATATTTTCTATCCTTAGATTTTTCTTAAGTATTTTCGGCAGAATAAAGTATAATTATAGGTATGAAAAACCAGTAAAAACTAAAGGTCCTTTCGTAGTATTATTTAATCATTCTTTTAATTTAGATGTTCTTATGATTCCACTTCTGTTTAAAAAACCGATGCATTTATTGGCTAACGATGTTATTTACAGAAACAAGTTTTATAATAGCGCACTTAAAACCCTTGTTTCCCCTATACCTATAGTCAAATATTCGCTAGATTCTACAGCCGTAAAAAATATGGCAGAATGTATCAAGCATGGCGAGGGCGTGGCATTAGCTCCTAGTGGGCATGTATCTTTCGATGATGGAGAATTAACTCTTCCTAACAACATAGGAAAGCTAGTAAAAATGTTAAAGGCGCCTGTTTATCTAGCCACTATAGAATATGGATATTTGACAAGGCCGAGATGGAGCAGATTCGTTAGACGCGGAAAAATGCTAGGTAGCGTTAAAAAAATGATTTCAGCAGAAGAATTAAAAGAAATGCCGGCAGAAGAATTAACTAAAATCATAACTGAAACCCTAAACGTCCAAGACTACAAACTACAAGAAACTCGCACTCCTATAAAATTCAAGGGTAGGGCGAGAGCGGAAACTCTAGAATACTTGTTATACACTTGCCCTAAGTGTAAAGAACTTCAAGAAATGCATTCTGAAAAACACACTTATGCTTGTTCTAATTGTGACTACAGCGTGAATATGAATGAATATGGCTACTTCGAAGGTGAAGAGGTAATATTTAAAGATGTCACTAGCTGGAGCAATTGGCAGAAAGACATCTTAAATAAACAAGAGTTTAAGGATAATGAAACTCTTCTATATGAAAAAGAATTCGTCACATTACATAAAGTGAAAAAAGCGTTGAAGCCAGAAGAGGTGGGAAAGGGTACAGTTCTTTTAAACACTAAGAGTATAGACATTCATCTAACAAGTGATGAACATATTTCTATTAAACTTAGCGACATAAAGGCGCATGCTATTAGCTTTAGGCGAATATTACAATTAAGCATGCTTAATGGCGAAATATATAATTTAGTTTTCCCTGTAGCTCACTCTGCTTATATGTGGGGAGAATACATTGGAAAGATTTTGAAAGGAGATAAATAATATGAATTTTAATTTATTGGCTGCTGGAATTTCATCAGCAGTTAGCAATTGGACAGCTCCCGTTATCACCATACTTATCCTTTGCGTGATAATGATGCTAGCTAATCTTATGAGAAAGAAAATAAAATTTCTTTCTGCGTCTTTACTGCCGACAGCGGTAATAGGTGCGTTCCTCGCTCTTATCATCAAGGTGATATTCGATGCGGCATTTGGAATAAATATTTTCCATGAGCAAACGCTGAATATTATCACATATCACTTCTTAGCTGTAGGATTCATAGCTCTTACGCTTAGAGTTCAAAAGAAAAAAACAGCAGAACAAAAAGCTGCTGGCGTATCACCTGTTAGAACAGGCGCTTTCCTAATCAGCACATACCTTTTCCAAGCTATCATAGGTATTACTTTAACTGTGATATTAGGCTTTATATTCTCAGACCTAGTGACTGGATCAGGACTACTGCTTCCTTTCGGATTCGGTCAAGGCCCTGGTCAAGCTAATAATACTGGGCTTTCATTTGACACTTATAATGGCACTAATGTTTACCAATCTTTAGGTATAGCTATAGCTGCTATGGGCTTCATTTGGGCATCAATAGGTGGGGTGATAGCTTTAAATGTGTTTAACAAAAAAAGAAAGAAAGCTAAAATCGCTGCAGTTAGTGCAGAAGATGTACCTCTCACATCTATAGATGAAGTGGAAAACAAAAATGAAATACCTCTTAGTGATAGTATAGATAAATTCACTGTTCAAGTATGCTTGATCGGATTCATTTATCTTCTTACCTACGGACTACTCATCGGCCTTGAACAAATAGTGACACCTATAGCTCCTGGCATCATGGACACTATTTGGGGATTTAACTTCCTTATCGCCGTTCTAGTCACTTTCGCAGTGAAGTTCTCTATGAAAGGTCTTCAAAAGAAAAATATCATGAAAAAGCAATACCAAAATAATTTCCTTCTTAATAGGATTAGTGGATTTGCATTCGACTTCATGATTATAAGTTCTGTTTCTAGCATTAAATTAGATGTATTCTCTTCTCCTTATGTTTGGATTACCCTTCTAGTTTTAACTACTGTTGGTGGATTTTTCACTTGGTGGTATGTTAGATTCATTTCTAAAAAAGTTTACAAAAATTATGATCAAGAGGCCTTCCTCGGATTCTATGGAAACCTTACTGGTACGGCAGCTAATGGCGTGGCGCTTCTAAAAGAATTAGATCCTAATTACACTACGCCAGTGACTGATGACTTAGTAAATGGTAGCGCACTAGCTATAATCATGGCATTGCCTCTTTTATTCTTAGTAGCACCTTTAGCGTCCAGCTCTTCAAACATTCCTTGGGCGATGGCGGTTCTGGTTGGCTATAGCGCGGTATTGATGTATATAGTTTTCAGAAAAGCTAAAAAGAAAAAGACTGATGGAGAAGGGGACGCTACTACAGAAACTGCTGTAGAACCCCCAGCAGAACTAACAGTAAAAGAATAATTATAAAATTAAAGGATAGATTAAAATATCTATCTTTTTTCATATCTATTATTTGTTTGACTTTATTTACTGTTTTGTGTTAATATTTTTCTAATTAAGCGAGGGTATTATGAATTATTTTTTTAGCGACGCCGGAAAACTTACTAGTCCTATTGACTGGACTTTCACTTTAAACCATATTTTCTTGGTTTTAATAGTTGCTTTTTTGGTTGTTATTTCTTACTTAGCTTTTTCTGCTAAGCTTCCTATGCTAGCTAAGAGATCTAAAATCATATTAGCTTTCATCATAATTTTGTTAGAAGGTGGCAGGCTAGCGTACAATGCTTTTGCTCTATCTTTACCGTCTTGGTGGCAAGTGGCAGATTTTGATTTAGGCACGCTGATGCTTTGGTTATCAGTAATTACGCTTTTATTTTCTGCGTTTAGTAAAAAACATGTTTCCTTTGCGAGAAATATGGCTATTCTTTGTTTTGCTCTAGGCTTTACTTCAGGGCTTCTTTCTTTAACTTATCCTTCTATGCTAAATGGAGATTTTCCTCTTTTTCATGTAGAAAACTTGTTTAGCTTGATCAAAATAGTTTTATTATTATTAGTTCCTTTAGTTCTGCTGAAATCTTTTGCTTATTCTGTTAGACTTAAATATATGAAACCCGTTGCTTTTGGCAGCGTAATAGTGGGCAGCATTCTATTAGCTGCAGCTCAGTTTACTGGCGTGAATTTCTCTTATATTCTGAAAATAGATTTTCCTATCACTGCTTTAAACAAAATACCTGAAATATATCACATCTTACTTTTATTTACAGCTGTTATGTTAGTTTATTTCCTTTTAGCTGTTTTAAGTGAAATTTTATTTTTCAAAAAATTTAAGAAGCATAGAGCTCCTAAAGTTCCAGCATTAAGAAAATTCACTAAATTTAGCTATCACCTATTTTCTGTTTTAGTTTTAGGCGTAAGTTTAGCATCATTAGTTTTCATTCCTACTCTTTATGCTGTTAGTCCAATTAAAAATATTACAGCACTATACTGCTTAGCGCCATTACCATTCATTCTTATTGGACTGATTATAGCTAAATCAATAAACAAAAAAGCATATCTACCTAAAGCAGAAAAGGTGAAGAAAAACGCTCCGCCTCAGGCGCCAGCTACTCCTATAGCTCCGCCTCCTCAACAGAGTGCTATATCTATGCTTCCAGTGGATGAAAATGGAAACATCCTTCCGCCAGCTGCGATCAACGGAAATTATACTCCGCCAGCTGCTCAACCAACCTCACCAGAACCAGTAGCACCCACTTCAACTGCACCAGCAGAGGATATGACTCAGCAGAGTGCTATATCTATGCTTCCGGTAGATGAAAACGGGAATATTCTTCCACCAGCTGCAGCAAATAAGCCAGCAGGCGAGGGCAGTTCCACTCCTTCATCTACAGAAGGACTTTCTCCTAAAAACAATAATCCCTTCTTTCAATAAAACTAGAGCTAAAAACTCTAGTTTTTTATCTTTATATTAAGAATATGAATTGACAAATTCCACATAATATTTTATACTGGTTTTGATATTTTATTTAGGAGTTATTATGAACTTACTTTCTTTGCAATATATTATTTTAGTCCTAAGCTACATTATAACAGCTGGCGTATTTATTCCACTATTTTTGATTAAATTTAAAGGTAAAGATAAAACATTACTTTTGAAAATTTTGTCCGTTATTTTTCTGGCAGTTTTCTTTTTTAGATTTATGTTAGATGGCGACGCTATAAATGAGACTACCGCTTTAGTAAATGGTAACTTTTCATCTAAAATAGAAACGTTCTTGGCTCTAATGCTGAATTGGTCACAATTAGCATTCGCCGTTCTGATAGCTATGTATCCATTTTATAAAAATAAGGTTTCTAAAGTTATCCTGAAATACTTAGCCCCTGTATTCTTAATCCTTGCTACTGTATTTTTAGAAATACTTACTATCGCGATAGTAGGTAATAGTGGAAACACTTTCTCTAATATTAGAGTTTATTTGTTAGCTATAGAGATAGGTATGGCATTAGCTTACACTGTTTTACTTCACTTAGAGAAAGATGATAGAAAGTTTAAAGCTAAAGATTTGTTAGGATTATTATTCTTCATACCTATGATGCTAGCCATGACGCCTCATCATATGATGCAAGCACTGTTTGGCTTAGCTAATAATTCTACCGCTGTGATAGAGTTCGAGTTTTCACACAGAATTATAGTATATTTATCTCTCATCTTACCAGTCGCTTTATATTTCTTCTTAAAGAAAAAAGACAAGGCAACTATTCTCCTTGTGCTTTCATATATCGCGCTTGGCCAATTGATTGGTTTCTCATCAGGTTATAAGATTCCTGACCTTATGACTAATCTAGGCAGATGGCCACTACATTTGTGTAATACTGGTGTCTATCTAATAGCGTTATGCTGCTTGTTCAAAATGAAGAGATTGTTCTACTTCACCCTTCTGATTAATGTTCTAGGCGGGGCAATATCTGTATTCATGCCTAACCTGGATGCCGCTACTGATTTCTTTAGCAGCTCTTCAGTTAGATTCTATGCAACGCATTATATAGTGTTCTTCCTACCTATAGTAATGATTCTGCTCAATGTATACAAAAGGCCGAATTTCAAAAGATTTACATATTCACTGATAGTATTCACTATATACTTTGCTTTAGTTGCTGTACTGAATACTATTTATAATCAAGACTTCTTCTTCATAAATTCTGATTTCGTAGCAGAAAAATTAGGAAGCTGGGCAGAAGCTTTGAGAACGGTGACCATAAGCTTCACGCTGTTTGGGAAAAATTTAGTGTTTTATCCATTGTACCAACCGCTATTCTATCTAGGATACGTGTTATTAAGTTTAGGAATGTGGTTTTTATATGAAATGCTATTCGTGAAAGTGGACGGATACAATGATCTATTAGAAAGAGATAAAAAAATAAAAATAGATATGCTGGCATTAGCTGCCAATATGAATGAAAGGAGTTTTAAAGAACCTATGATTTTAGAAAATAAGGATAAAGTGGTTTTGAATAATTTCACTAAGAGATATGGCAAGAGTAATATATATGCCGTTAAAAACGCTAACCTTGAAATTAGAGCAGGAGAGATATTCGGAGTCTTAGGGCCGAATGGAGCCGGTAAAAGTACTATAATAAAAAGCCTAGTAGGCATACAGCCTATCACTGAAGGCTCTATGAACATTTGTGGATACGATATGGAACTCCAATCTGTAGAAGCTAAGAAAAATATAGGATATGTTCCTGATCATTATGCCTTGTATGAAAAGCTTACTGGTAGAGAATTTATTAACTATATGGCTGACCTATATAATGTAAGTCAAGAAGATAGAGATGAAGCTATAACTAAATATGTGGGACTTTTAGAATTAAGCCACGCATTTGATAACCAAATCAGAACATATTCTCATGGCATGAAGCAAAAAATCACTATCATCGCAGCTTTAGTTCATAATCCTAAATTCTGGATACTTGATGAGCCACTAACTGGCCTTGACCCTACTAGCATTTTCCAAGTGAAAGAGTGTATGAAAGAACACGCTAAAAAAGGGAATATAGTATTCTTCTCTAGCCATATCATAGACGTGGTGGAAAAGATTTGTGATAGAATAGCTATCATCAAGTTCGGTAATATCATCAGAGAATCTTCTGTGAAAGATATAGAAAAAACTACTACTGTAGAAGATTACTACTTAGCAGCTATTAAAGAAAATGTTAAGGCTAACCCTGTTGGCCAAGATGTGCTGGATAGAGATAAAGAGCTTTCTAGAAAAG
>CAYJMU010000013.1:10322-14655 GCA_964371605.1 uncultured Lachnospiraceae bacterium | reverse complement strand
AAAAAGATGTGAAAGCTTATATAAAGTATTACACTGAAGAAGAAAGGCTATGTTCATTTAATGATATAAAGGGCAGATTGGGGAATTATCATATTTTCTTCGCTACTAAAAAAAATATAGATGAAATAAAAAGGGAAAATTTTAAAAATCCGAAAAGGCAAGATGAATATGGGGTGAGTTGTATAAGCTTACAGTTTACTAAAGATGAAAACAGTTTGCTCAGCATTAAGAATAGATATAATCATACTGTAGATAGCCCTGATGCTACATATAGTAATAATCTAGAAAATATTATCCCAGGATTAACATATAGTTATGAAAAATATTTAGCATGTTCGCTTGAAATTAATCATGCTAATTTTGAGCTTAAAGATTATGTGACTGCAAATGATGGCAGATATTATAAAGGTAATTATGAAATCAATGGCATTTGGTATCTTTCTAATAATAAAATTGTGGAAAATGGAAACATTATAGAGTATGATCCTAATGAATATTTACTTATAGATTATTTTCTGCTATGTAAAAATAAAGATAAAGGGCTTGGGATAAAATTAATTGATGGTGCCATTCAAGATGCATTTTATCTAGATTATTACATATACAAAATAGCGAATTTATCAGAGCAGAAGTATAGAGGCGAAGACGGAGAGAGTTATAAAAATATCATTTTAACAAACAAAGATGGGAATAAAACAGAAATAGTTATAGATATGAATAATAGAATGGTGGAATACAAGAATAATTGGGAGACTGAAGTAATAAACACTTTTTTACAACATAATAAATATCTTAGAAAAATAGAGCAGCAAAAGTTAAGTGTAATAGGTGATGATGTTTTGAAAAACAATGAAATGCTTATTAGTATAAATTTGCCGAAATTAGAAAAAGTAGGTATGCGATTTTTATTAAAAAATAAAAATTTTAAAGATAATAAATTTAAACAAAATTTATATCAGTCGGGAATAAAAAAGAAGGGAAAGTTTTCTCAATATTTTGCTGACATATTAAAATATTTAAATAGCAAAAATGATATGCGAGAAAGGTGAGAGTAGCGTATATCTACAGAAAAAGCACTTATGTTTAAGTGCTTTTTTTACAGTTTTCAGTTTAGTTTAGCGCTTCATATAAGAGCATAAATAAATCAGGGGCTTTCTTTCTCCAGATGTCTACCGCATTGATCGCTGATGTCCTGTTCGGAAATTTCAGTTTTACTTCGAACTCTACGGTAAGTTTCAGAGAGTCTTTGATCTTCAGTATCACATAGTATGAACCGTCTGGGTTCTTTATGTACTGGCCTACATACTCTTGGCGGCGCTTATAGTGTGAAGAATTCAGCTTGCTAAACTCTATAATATTGTCCCTAATAGAAAGGGGAATTTTTTGGTAAAATAAACTTATACAATTTTTTCCGCTTTCAGTTAGTGAAAATCTGCTTTCACCATCACTATCTACTATTTTTAGTATAAATCCGATATTGGTCAAATCAAACAAAACTTGTTTTAGGTCCATATATGTAAGCCATCTATTGCTATTAGTGCATAAGTCAATAACGCTATTTTCAGTTAGAGGAATTTCCATTTTTTCCATGGCGAAAAGTAGTATTAGTTTTTGGGTAAATATTTCAGGAACGTATTCCATGTTTTCCTCCTTTTTTCTAAGCATAGAATTATGTGCATATGTTTCGATAAAACAAATATAACATATTTTCTAATAAAATGTCTAGTAGTAGTTGAGATTTTTTTTCTTTTATGTTATGGTGAATGTATGTGGATAATGGTAATAGTAGGCGTGGTGATTTTTTTAGGGCTGATGCTCTATATGTTTTCTCTTGGCCAAAAATTTAATATTTTATTGGATGAAATGAAAAAGAAGAGGAATGGCGGAAAGTTTTCGGCGGCGGATGCGATCAATGTTTTGAAGAAAAAATATGGCGTAAATGATGTGGCTGTGAAATATCAACCAGGCGGGGACAGAGATTTTTATAACTCTAAATATAAGCTTATAGTCTTAGGCGAGGAAAATTTTTTCAGTGATTCGCTAGCGAGCTTGGCAGTAGCTTGTCATGAATTAGGTCACGCTGTGCAGCACGCCAGAAATAATAAATTTTGGAAAAGAAGAGAGCTGTTTAAAAATCTTTACATTTTGGCTACAGTGCTAGCCGTGCCTTTATTTTTTTTAGGAACTATCATGGTGGTTATGGAGGGGTTCATTCCCTTGGCGGTGTGGTCATTTGTGGGATCAATAGCATTACTACTATCTATGGTGCTGTTTAGATTTTTTAACATTCCTTGTGAAGGGAATGCTAGCGACATAGCGGTAGAGATGATGATAGAAAATGATTTATGTTCAGAAAGCGATTTAGTGGACGTGAAAAAACTATTTAAATATGCGAAAGAAACATATATAAAAGGATTTTTATCCTTTAGGTTATGAGAAAAAGAAAAAAAGTTTGAAAATAAGAAGATTAAAATATAGACAAAATATAATGCGTTGTGATATAATGAGGAAACGAGGTAAGAAGTTATGACAAAAGAATTTGAAAAAGAATTACAATTAATGGAAGAGTTTAAAGCGGCATGTGATGAAATTATAAATGGGAAATTTATACTACTAAATGCTAAGATAGAAGATCTAGTGAAAGTGATTAAAAAATCTGAGCTGATTAAAAATATTTTAGTGACAGCTGTTGAAAGTTTAAACTATGAAAAGGAGCTAATCAAAATATATAAGAAAAACCAAACTGAAGGTGTGACTGACTTTATGCCAGCTGATCCTTATGATACAGTAGGCGTGGTTTACTTGTTCATTAATGATTTGATTACTAATAGAATTAATTTCTTCGAATTCAGTAATCAAAACTTTCATTCAGATGACACAGATTACATATATAAAATATTTGGGCATAAGATGATTCTTCCGTTTAAATTAGCTATGATAAAAATAGTGGAAAATGATATAGTGAGTCCAGAAGAAGAAGTGGAAGAAGTAAATGACAGCTATAGCGATATCAAATATATAGTAGCAGACATTATAGATGTGATAGAAAATGATAAGAAAATGAAAAATGATCTTAGAGAAGACTTAATCTATGTGCTAAAAGGTATATCATACGCGACTAAATATCGTGATATAAGGTTATTATTATCACTGCTTACTGCGTTCAATGTGCATGGGTATAAAATCAAATCTATTCAATTCTTGTATGAAGAACTGAAAGGTAAGATTATGGAAGAATTCGCTAAAATCAGAAATGGCAATTAAATAGAAAAAAAGAGCAGGAGAAATCCTGCTTTTTATATTAGTAGAAGTAGGAAAGTGGTTAGGGCGGAGAATATGCCGTGGGTGATTTTTTGGGTGAAGTATAAGCTTTTTCGGATGCCGCATTTTTCTATGAAAGAGAGTGCTTGGAAGAATATGCTTAATCCGCCGAATGATATTAGAAAAGATAGTAAAACTGGGGTCAAGGGTGATGGAGCTAGGCTAAGATCTAGCGCCCCTCTGGTCACTTCTATGAAACCATTGAAAAATGCGGTGAAGGTGTTTTTAGCAGCTAGGAAAGGCAGAGTGTTTACTGCGTCTATGATAATATTGAAAACTACTATGAATCCTGCTACTAAAAGTATAGACTGGATAGCGGAATACATACATTCGCCTATAGAAAAATTAGTTTTAGATAATGAAATGTCAGATGGGGCGCAGTTTTTTTTCTTTTTCTGAGTTAAAAGTCTTCCCCAAAGAATGCCGTTTAGTATAGCGCCAAGTATGTGTGATAGGTAAAGCGTAAAGCCTAATCTTACATCTAAAAACATACCTGTAGCCACACTTCCTATGATGAATAGCGGGCCGCTGGTGGAAGAGAAACTAAGTATTTTCTGGGCTTCTTCTTTAGTGATGGCGTTTTGGGCTACTAAGTCACTAGTTAGTTTAGCACCTAATGGATAGCCGCTAACTATACTGCTAAGAAATATGAAGGCAGATAGCCCACCAGTTTTAAACAAAAATGCCATTGGTTTCTTGAAGAAGACGGAAATATCTTTTATTAGGTCATATTCACTCAATACTTTAGTGAAAAACAAAAATGGAAATAGGCTGGGAAAAACTGCCTTCAACCAAATATTAACACCGCTGAGGGCGGATGCCATATATTTTTCAGTATTAAAAAGTATGACTATCATCAAAAACAATATCAAAAGTGGCATAATAAGTTTCAATATTTTGACATCTTTTTTTTCAGTAATAATTTTATAATTCATAATAAAATATATTGAAGAATTATAAAATCTATGCTAAAATGTAATAATTAATAAAGGATATATTTTTATGGAAGAGA
>CAYJMU010000013.1:489-10312 GCA_964371605.1 uncultured Lachnospiraceae bacterium | reverse complement strand
AAAAAATTAAAAATTGGTTTAGCACTAGGTGGAGGTGGTGCTAGGGGACTGGCGCATATAGGCGTTATAGATGTATTAGAAAAAAATGGAATTAAACCAGATATCATATGCGGAACTAGTATGGGTTCAGTGATAGGCGCGGCGTATGCTAGCGGCATGAGCGTGGCTGAGATGGAAGAATTTATGATGAATATGAAAAGCTTCAAGGTGGTGGATTTTAATCCGTTCACTCCTCTTTTTAGTGGGTTTTTAAAGGGCAAGAGGATAGAGAAAATGTTCGACGCTCAGTTCAAAGGGAAAAATGTGAAAGATCTAGACATAGTATATAGGCCGGTAGCTTTCGATATGCTGTCAGGGAAGGAGTTCCACTTCGATGAAGATGATGATTTGGTGAGTAAGGGCGTCAGATCGAGCATAAGTATACCCGGCGTGTTTCAACCAGTGAAATACAAGGAAAAGATGTTAATAGATGGCGGCGTGGTGAATTTAGTGCCAGTGGACGTGGTGAAGAGTTTGGGCGCGGATGTGGTGATAGCTGTAGATGTAATGGGGGGATACAGGTATGATCCTTATGCTAAAAATAACATAATGCTACTGTTTAATAATGTATATGAAAAGATGATAGCGGACAAAGAAGATACGCGTATAAAATATGAAGATGTGAGAATTATAACAGGTAAAACTGGCAATACTAAAAATATCAGGTCATATAATTTCACCGTAAAGAAAAGAAAGACGCTTATAGAAAATGGAAGAAAAGAAACTATTAAAAAAATGCCGGAAATTCTATCTGTGATTGACGCAAAAATCAAGCATTCACAAAAAATAAAATAAAGTATAAAATCAATTGATAATAAAATGGGAGCAATATGCTAAATGAAGAAAATTACAACTAAAAAAAGAGGTGTAAAAAATATAGTAATATTAGGAATAGTATTGGTGTTAGGATTATTTTTATCCTTTGCTAGCTTTAGAATTCCTTTCACTGTTTACAACTATAATGGATTTATGAACTCTATAAAACTAGGTATAGACTTAGAAGGCGGGGTGTTAGCAGTGTATGATGTATTACCTGTGGAAGGTGATATAGGTGACTTCGATAGTCAGGTGGATGCTACAGTGGTGAGAATTCAAGATCTATTGACTGAAAATGGATATACTGAAGCTACTATCGTGAAAGAAGGTGACGGTGTTAGCGATACTAAAATAAGGGTGGAAGTTCCAGATGTGGACAGTCCAGATGAAATTTTAGACCTAATAGGAACGCCAGCTACTCTGGAAATCAAAAAGACAGAAGGAGTGGAAGCTGAAGCTGAACTTACTGGTAAGCATATAAAAGACGTGTATACAGCATATCAAGAAAATGAATATGGCGTAATGATAGAGTTTACTAATGAAGGTGCTGATATATTTGCAGACCTTACAGCAGAGCTTCAGCCAAGCACTGGCTCATTATACATCTATATAGACGGAGAACTTTTCTCTAGTCCTACTGTTCAGTCAGTGATAGCAGATGGAACTACATTCATATCAGGCAGTATGAGCAGTCAAGCAGAAGCAGATGCGTTCGCTACTAAAATATTAAGTGGTACATTCAATGTAGATTTACAATTAAACAGTAATGAAAAGGTAAGTGCGACTCTAGGCGAGGACGCTATAGTATTAGGCATCATAGCTATGGCTGTGGCTCTAGTATTAATCTTCGCGTTTATGATAGCTATATATAGAGGCTTTGGTATAGTGAGTAGCATTTCACTATTATTCTATGTAGTATTAACATTGTTCTTCTTACAAGCTGTGCCGTTTGTTCAATTAACTCTTCCAGGTATAGCGGGCATCATCCTAAGTTTAGGTATGGCAGTAGATGCTAATGTAATCATATTCGAAAGAATAAAAGAAGAATACAGATCAGGTAAAAAACTTAAAGCAAGTGTTCAAACAGGATTCAAAAGATCTTATGCAGCAGTTATAGATGGTAATGTGACTACACTACTAGCTAGTGCGGTATTATTTATATTCGGAACAGGACCGATCAAAGGATTCGCTACCACTCTAGGCTTAGGCGTATTAGTGGGTGTATTCTGTTCATTGATCATATCTAAAGCTTTATGTTCTTCTTTCGCAGCCATAAAAGGTGAAGAAAAAGATGCAGCCTTCTACGGATTAAAAAAGGAGGCAAAGTAATATGGAAAATTTAAAAATGAAAAAAGAATTTAACTTTGTTAAACATGGCCCTAAATTCATGATAGGTAGTGCTATAGTGATATTAATCGGTATCATCATGATGGCTATATTTGGTCTTAATCTAGGTATGGATTTCACAGGTGGAACGGTATTATCTTTAGATTCAGGAGCTGAAACTATAGAAAAACAAGCTGAATATGAAAAAGAAATAGCAGCTGTGATGAAAGAAAATGGTTTAGAAATATCTAAATTCCAGATAGAAGGTGAAGGTAATTCAGCTAATATATTAATCAGTTTCCAAGATAAAGAAGGCGCGGACGCTGCTGAAATGGAAGTGATTTTAGAAGATTTGAAAACTGATTTAGCTACTCTTTCTTTCTTAGAAGAAGATGGTATAGAGTTCAGTGAGAGAGTAGGACCTAGTGCTACTGAGTCACTTATCACTAATGCTACTATCGCTATATTGTTCGCGGTAGTACTCATGCTAATTTACATCATGATCAGATTCGAAACACTTAGCGGGCTAACTGCTATCATTGCGTTAGTTCACGATGCGTTAATTATGTTAAGTATGGTAGCTATATTTAGAATAGAAATCAATTCTACTTTCATAGCTGCACTGGTGACCATCATCGGTTATTCTATAAATGACACTATAGTAGTGTTCGATAAGGTTAGAGAAAATTCTAAGAAATACGCTTATGAAAATTACTCTAAAACTAAACTAGCTAATATGAGTATATCTCAAACTTTAGTTCGTAGTATTAATACTTCGATTACTACTTTTATAGCAGTATTCTTATTATCAGTCATAGGCGTGCCTAGTATGAGAGAATTTATCCTTCCTATCATGTTCGGATTGATAGCGGGAACATACTCTTCTATATTTATTGCTACACCTATATGGGCGATAATTAATGATAAAACAGAACCTAGAAAAAAGGGTATAAAGAATTAATTATAACGCCTCGATTTTGAGGCGTTATTTTATATTAAAAGAAAAAAATTAAGGAGGCAGGAAAAATGCTATTTGAAAAAAAGTATGATGGTAAAGTAGATTCTAAAGTGGTAAAAGATCTCATGAACGCTTATAGCACCACTAGAGAAGTGGCGGAACTATATTATAATCGCGGGCTTACCAGTCTAGAAAAAGCGGAAAAGTATTTTTCTTGCGACAAGAGCGAATTACATAATCCATATTTGTTCAAAAATATGAAGGCTATAGTGGACAGAATTAGTTATCACATAGATAGAAAAAGCAGCATAGTAATATTCGGGGATTATGATGTGGATGGCGTTTCAGCTACTAGCATTCTCATCAAGTTTTTTAAAAGTCAAGGCGTTTTCGTTAAGGCGTTTTTGCCTAGTAGGCATGAGGATGGTTATGGATTAACCATGAATAGTGCTGATAAAGTTCTTTCCCTTTATTCGCCAGAGCTGATCATCACAGTGGATTGCGGTATTAGTTGCCACACGGAAATAGATTACTTGATCAGTAAAGGGGTGGAGGTGATAGTCACAGACCATCACGAAGCACCAGAAGTATTGCCGAATTGTCTTACTTTAGACGCTAAGGTAGAAGGGGAAACTTATCCATATAAGGAGCTGTGTGGGGCGGCAGTGGCGTTCAAAATAGTCCAAGCTTTCCTACCTATGAGCGAGTGGGAGACATATCTTCCAGTAGTAGCGGTAGCTACAGTGTCAGATTTAGTATCTCTAACAGGTGAAAATAGAATTTTATCTAAATTAGGGCTTGAATCATTTTTTCAGTTCGCACCTAAGGGGTTGATCGAATTTTTAAAAGTTCTTAAAATCAATGGTGATGTTTCAGCTATTGATGTGGCGTTTAAGCTAGCTCCTAAGATAAATGCAGCAGGAAGACTTGGGGATGCTTTCGAAGCATTGAAATTATACATTTATGATGATTATGAAAAGATATTCAGCGTGATTAAAACGCTCCAAGATATGAATGCAAACAGGCAAGAGTTATGCGACAAGGCTTATGAACAATCAGTTGAAATGATAGAAAGTGATGAAAATTTCATAAAAAACAAAGCTGTGGTAGTCATGGGCGAAGATTTTAATAGCGGCATACTTGGTATAGTGGCGGCTAGATTAGTGGACAAGTATGGCAAGGTGGCTATAGTGCTAGCTCCTGACAATGAAGGTGTTCTCAGAGGAAGCGCTAGAAGTGTAGATGGCATCAGTATTATAAACATTTTCAATGAAGCGAAAGAGCATTTAGTGACTTATGGCGGTCATGAAATGGCAGGCGGTTTAGGGCTAAGAAGAGAAAGTTTAGAGGAATTCAAGAAATCTGTAAACCATACGCTAGAGAATTTGAAGAAAGAAGGAAGTGTTAGGAAAAAGAAATATTATGATTTAGAGATGAAGAAGACGGATATAACTAAAGAGTTTTTAGCGGCAATAGAAAGGCTTGCTCCTTTTGGTATAGATAATGAAAAGCCGATAATAAAAACTTCATTAGCTAACATAAAAATGGAAAGAATGAAAAATTTTCCTAAATTTACTAGTGGGTATATCAAGCAAAATAATTTAAGCATCATAGATTTCAGTGGCGGAAAGCATTATAACGCTATGAAAAATTTCATTCATAAAGATGGTTTAATAGACATTTCACTCCAAAAATATGGAAAGCGTGAAAATGTGAGTATGAATATAAAAAATATTTCGTTCAAGAAATTAGATAATGCTAGGCTAGCAGCTCGAAAGGAAGGGGATGCTTACCTAATATTTAGAAAGGCTTTCGGTGAAAATTTAGATGTGTTAGTAGCGGAAAATATTAATAAAGCAGGCGTGATAGAACTTATAACTGCTAATCAAGATGTTTTAATGATTTCTTCTAATATAAATGCAGCACTAGACAGAAAAATAAATGATAGCATAGAAGAAATAGGGTATGCTAATCTTCCTAATGGGGGAGAAAGGGTATCCCTTGTTTATAATATTAGCGATAAAAATCTGCTTTTAAAATATAAGAATATAATAGTTTTAGATGAAGTGGATGAATTTTATATAGCTAATATAGCGGCTATAGCGAAAAAGAAAATATACATAATGAACGCTATTAAGAAAGTTAAGAAATGTTTAAGTAGAGATATAGTGGCTAATTATTATAAAGCTATACTTAAGTCTACTGATAACATAATCATAGAGAGCGAGTTCGACTTCTTTAATAATGTTATTAAGCAAGCTATGACAGGCATAAATGGTATTAGTTATAAAGATTTCATACTATCGCTTATGGTGCTGGAAGAATTAAATATAGTAAATATGACAGAGGATAATGGAAGAAAAACATTATCTATAAACAAGAATGAAAAAGTAAGCTTAGAGAATAGCAAAGTGTTTAACGCATATAAAATATAAAAAATGGGAGCTAAATATGGCTATAACAGAACTACAAGATATAAAGAAAATATTGAAAGAAAACAAAGATAAGTTTTCTGATTTCGAAAAAAGCAAGGAGAAAGCGGAATTTTGTTATAAAGAAATCCAGAATCTAAACATAGGAGATAGTGCGTCACTAGCTACCTATATTTTACCTTTTTACAGAAGTAATGAGGATGTTTTTCAAGGGATAGATGAAGAAACACTTAATTTATTAAATGGCACGCTAGTATTAGATAATATCGATATGGGAAACCGTGAAAATACTCTAGAAAATAGTGAGTATCTAAAAAACATGTTTATTAATATGAGTAAAGATATTCGTATAGTTTTCATCAAGCTAAATGATCTAGTATATGATGCTCATCACGCTAAAGAGATGGATAAGGACGCAAGATTCAAGCTTTTTACGAATATAGAAGAGGTGTTCGCTCCATTAGCCGCTAGATTAGGTTTGACCCGAATCAAAGCTATGCTTCAAGATGCGAGCTGTGAATATTTTCATCCTAAAGAATTTCAATCTATCAGTTTAGAATTGGCCGAACTACAAGAAAGTCGCTTTTCTAATATAGAAGAAATAGAGTCAAGTGTTAGAGGGGTATTAACTGAGCTTAAAATCAAGGGTGAAGCTAAATCCCGCATCAAGCGTGTGAGTAGTATTTGGAATAAGCTAAAGAACCAAAAATAGGAATACGCAGCATTTATGATATTTTAGCAGTAAGACTGATGGTAGAAACTATAGATGAGTGCTACGGCGTTTTAGGCGCTGTTCATAGTAATTTCGAGCCGATAGACTCTAGGTTTAAAGACTATATAGCTAAGCCGAAGGAAAACGGATATAGAAGTATTCATACCACAGTTTTGTTAAATGGTGAAACACCAGTAGAAGTGCAAATCAGAACTTATGAAATGCATCAAGATGCTGAGTATGGTGTGTGTGCCCATTTCTTGTATAAAGAAAAGAAAAACAAATTTAGTAAGCTAGATGAAAAATTATTATGGTTGAAAAACTTAGTAGAAAGCGGAGAAAATCTTAGCGATGAAGATATCCTAAACGAAATACACAGAGATATGTATTTCAATGAAATATATGTATATACGCCTTTAGGGAAGATAGTTAAGTTAGAAGAAGGAGCAACTCCACTCGACTTTGCATATGCTATTCATAGCGCTGTGGGCGACAAGTGCGTGGGCTGTAA
This sequence comes from uncultured Lachnospiraceae bacterium, assembly GCA_964371605.1. Lineage (GTDB taxonomy): Bacteria > Bacillota > Clostridia > Christensenellales > UBA1242 > CAYJMU01. The sequence continues at coordinate 3,518 of CAYJMU010000013.1, read as the reverse complement.
GATTAATGGTAAAATTTCCACTATAGATACAGTTCTTGAAAACAATGACATAGTAGAAATCATCACTTCTGCTAACAAAGGGCCGAGCAGAGATTGGCTAAAAATAGCTAAGCAATCAGGAACTAAGGCTAAGATAAGAGCATATTTCAAGCGTGAAATGAAAGATGAAAACATCAAGAAAGGAAGACAAATGTTAGAGCTTACAGCTAAATCTAAAAATGCGAATTTGAAAGACTTATTAGCTGGAGAAAACTTAAATGAAACGCTTTATAAACTTTCATTCAAGAGCGTGGACGATATGCTAGCTAGCGTAGGATATGGCGGGGTGACATCTACTCAAATCATAAACAGACTTTTATCAGCTGATGCTCAAGGAAAAATCGGCACGCTAGAAGTGGTGACAGCTAAAATAGTGAATAATGAGCAGCAAGTAAAACAAAAAAAGAAAAGTGAAATAATAGTGGCGGGAATGGATAATTTGCCGTTAAGGTTCGCCAGCTGTTGCCACCCAATACCAGGAGATGAAATAGTTGGATTCTTTTCAAGGGGTAGAGGGGTGATGATTCATAGAACGGATTGTCCTAATCTTAAGGCACTAGAAGAAGAAAGATTATCGCCGGCTACTTGGGGGAAAGTGGAGAATGCAGCTTTTCCTATACCGTTTAAAGTGCTGGTTAGTAATCTAAATAGTGCTATAGTCACTATTTCTACTAAGCTAAATAATCTAAAGATAAATTTACAAGGAATATCTACTACTGTATTACATGGACTAAGTTATGTAATGCTTACAGTGACGCTGAGTAAAGATATGAGTGTACAAGAATTTATATCTAAAATGAAAGGAATCAAGGGCGTTTTAGACTGTGAAAGATATAGAATATAATGTGCTTAAATTTTAATTGAAAAACTGCATATAATATTTTTAAATTCAAGCAAAATGTCGAAAAATATTTGATTTGATTTTTTGCGAATAATATGGTATAATTTTTTTAGAGAGGTGAGCAATATGGATATAGGATCAATTATTAATTTAGTAGCGACTATTTTAATTGGCGGGCTATTAGGTTTTGGCTTTTTAGCTGGTTATATGAGGGGGCATAAAAAAGCGGGGATTAGACTGATAGTTATAGCTGTAATATTTTTGATAGTGTTGTTTACGGCAGGTATGGCTGGTAATGCTGTCATGAATATGAAAATAAGCGTGGGCGGCTACGATAGCTTAGGTGCGTGGGTGTCTAACTCAGTAGAAAGCGCGATAGTATCTTCAGGCATCACTGCTAGCGCGGAAATGGTAGATGTGATAGTAGAATTAGCATTATTAATAGTTAGTTCGCTCATGTTTATAGTGATGTTCTGGGTGATAAATATACTAACATTCCCTATATATCTTATCATAGCTAGAAGAAAGACTGTGGTCACTAAGCAGTTAGATGCTAGAGGTAAAGATATCAGAAGATTAGAAAAATCGCCTATAGAAAAAAGATGGCTTGGCGGCATATATGGATTCCTAACAGGAGCTATATTCGCTATAACGCTATTGTTCCCAGTGATAGGAACATCTAATGTGGTAGATGATTTAAATGACGTGAAAGTAACTAATGCTTCAGGACAAGAGGTAGGACTGGTTGATGAAGTTTCGCCAGAGCTAGTGGATATAATGAATTCATTTGATACTAGCGTGGGCGTTTATATTCTAAGATTTACAGGGATAGAGTTTTTAGGTGATTTAACATTTAAGACTCTTACTACTAAAAATATAGACGGTAAAACTATAAGCTTAACATATGAAGTAGAGCTGCTTACGGAAGCTATAGAAGCTACTAATGCGATACTTGAATTCGATGGAAATGTAGAAAATGCAGAGCATTTAAATACTTTACTAGATGACATTACCATCATAGCTGAATATATGAGAAGTAGTGAACTATTTGATTTAGCTTCCACTACATTCTTAGTGCCAGTATTGGAGTCATATAGAGATGAATTAAATCCTGGCGTGTTCACGAACGATGAATATAATGAAATGTTTATAGATGATCTTATTAATTATTTATCGGCAGATTTAGATTATATAGCTGATGATATACTAACGCTTGTGAATATTTTGAAAGAGTTTAATGATGCAGACATACTTTATCCAGTATTATTTGAAGGAGTGGCTGACTATTCTATAATAGAAAAAATAGATGAAGATTTATTCAACACTACTTTCAAAAGCTTTACTAAACTTAGATTCGTTCAAGAAGTGATGCCTACTATTTTAGCAGGCTCGTTCGATGAGGCAAGTATAGCTTTAGGTATGGAATATGAACCTAAAAAATTAGAAGTTCTTTCAGCTGAAGATATAGCTGATTATGAAAGCGTTATTTCTTCACTAGCTAAGATATTCGAGAGCAATAAAATAAATATCAAGATAGCTATGGGTGAAGGGGAAATAGGAGAAGAGTATAAACTGACTGAAACTTCTATTCTCGAGCTAGCTAACATAATAGATGTGACGCTTAATAATAAGAATTATATTAATGATTTCTATCACGCATCTATGGACTATGCGGAAAAAGAAATCAAAGACGCTTTAACTAATGAAGTTCCAAATATAGACTTTAATGAAGTGGTAGAAACTTTCATAGCAGAATTAAAGGCATTAGATTTCTCAGAAATCACTAAATCAGTGATAGATGCATTAGGTGGAAGTGAAGCTATAAATGATATATTTAATGACATAAAAGAAAATCTAAACATGGAAGAACTAGTTATAGAATATGCTGACGATTTAGGTGCAGTATTAGATGCTATAAGAGGGGAGTTCGAAGTGGTAGATGATATCATGATCAAGCTTATTGATTATGGATATGACTCGTATAAAGATAAATTAGTAGTAGAATTAGGTTTCGATGAAGTGAAAATAGATACATTCATTGCGAACTTAAAATCTCAAGTAGATGTGGTTAGTTATGAAAGAGATTTCGCTGAGCTTACTGCTATCTATACTAAAGTGAAAGATATTATGAATTTACCTAACTTGACAG
>CAYJMU010000013.1:0-479 GCA_964371605.1 uncultured Lachnospiraceae bacterium | reverse complement strand
TTAAGTTCGGATACTAACAATGACCTAGCTGAACTGGGTAATTTATTAGATGCTTACTTAACAGATACATCTTTAGTGACTCAAGGAATGCTAAGTTTAGCTGCTGAAGCGGCTCTTCCTGAAATCAAGAAGATGCTGCTAGACATAGATCCAACGCTAGCTGATGTGGCGGAAGAACTGATTGGTAATTTCTCATCAGTTGAAAGCTACTATAATGAAAGCGCTAGTATAAAAGAATTTTTCAAGATGTTCGATTATGTTTCTAATAATGGTGGGACTGCGAATCTAGAAAATTTACTTGGTTATGTTGGTGAAAGATTAGACGCGATTTTAGTCAATGACTCTAAGCTAGTAGATAGAAGTTTAATTAACAATTTGCTTATATCATACATTGATGGAATTTCTCTGACTGGAGATCTACAATTAGTAGAAGATATTAAAGCTAAACTAAAAGAAAATGTTTTAAATGTGGTATCATT
>CAYJMU010000012.1:13906-15088 GCA_964371605.1 uncultured Lachnospiraceae bacterium | reverse complement strand
TAAAATGTCCTAAAATGATATCAGCATACACGCATATTTCATAAGGGTGTATAGTGTCTATTTTATAATCTGCTTGATGCTTGAATGGAGTGATGAAAGCTGTTTCGCCATCACAAACAGCTTTCCAAGTATTCAAAGTTTTCTCAGGGCTGTTTCCTCTATTTTCTACATCTCGTATCATTCTTCTAAGAAGTCTAACATCTTTACTTTTAAATATAGGCTCTATATCATTGGTCACTATCATACTAGTCACGCTAAGATAAAGTTTAGCCATATGCTTTTTGTCTAAAAAGTTTTCTATGATAGGGTTAAGGGCATGAAGACCTTCTATGATAATTAGTTCATTTTCTTCTAAAGTTTTAGTATTATGAAATTCTTTAACGCCATCTAAAAAGTTATAAGTAGGCATAAGTGTAGCTTTTCCGCTAACTAAAGAATCCATACATTTAGAAAATAGTGACCACTCGATAGAATTGATCCCTTCATAATCTTTTTCACCATTAGGTAGTAGAGGAGTTTTTTCTCTGTCCACGAAAAAGTCATCTAAGCTGATAGCGTAGCACTTTCTGCCAGCGGCTTTAAATCCAGCCATGATAAGATTACTAGAAGTGGTCTTTCCCGCACTGCTAGGTCCGCTAATCATAAGAAATTTAAGATTCTTAGCATCTTTCATTTCTTCTACTATAAGATTGATTTGGTTATGATAATTATCTTCACTTCTTTCTATGAAGTTTTCTAGGCTAAGACTAGCACTTTCATTGATAAGTAAATCTGTGTAATTTTTACTATGCATAATATAATATTTCCTTTTTTTAATCGAGATAAACTAGCTAAATATTGTAGTCACTCTAGGTCACCATTATACCAAAAATATTGCTCAAAATCAAATTTTATTTAGAAAAACATTTTAAAGTGCTAAAAAAAATTTTTTCACTTGACAAAAGTGTAAAATTAGAATATAATGCGTAGGTATATTACACACAAAAAATAGATAAAGGAGTTAGTTAGAGATGAAAAGAACGTATCAACCTAAGAAAAGAAAGAAGTTTAAAGTTCACGGATTTAGAAAAAGAATGCAAACTGCTAACGGAAGACAAGTGTTAAGCCGTCGTAGAAGAAGAGGCAGAAAGAGCTTAACAGTTAGTAGCAACTAATAATAAAAAATTTAAATTTTGCTTTAAA
>CAYJMU010000012.1:2131-13862 GCA_964371605.1 uncultured Lachnospiraceae bacterium | reverse complement strand
CTAGAAGAAAATTATAGACTAAAAAAGAGAAAACAGTTTAATTACATATTTAAAAATGGTAAAGTTTTCTTTTCGAAAAATTTAACCCTAACCACTGTCGATGTCAAAGGCTCGGCGCTGAAGATAGGCTTTTCTGTGAATAAAAAAGTAGGAAATGCCGTAAATAGAAATTTAGCTAAGAGGCGAATGAGAGAGGCTGTTAGAACGATGATTAGTGAAGTAAAGGTAGGCAGATATATGGTGATTAGCGCCAAGCCTACTATATTAACACTAAAATTCAATGAATTAGAAAAAGAGATCTTAACTCTATTCAATAAGTCTAGCATGACCAAGGAGAAAAAATGATTAAAAAAATTTTAAACGTTTTACTACTTCCTATTAAATGGTTTGCTATTGGTTTAATATATATTTATAAGAGAATAATATCCCCCCTTTTACCGAAATCTTGTATTTATTATCCTACATGTAGCTCTTATGCGCTAGATGCGATTAATGAATTTGGAGTTCTGAAAGGGGGATTTTTAGCATCTAGGAGAATTATTTCTTGTAGACCTAAAAACAAGGGCGGGTATGACCCCGTAGAAATAAACATAAAAGGAGAAGGTAAATGGTTAATATAAATTTATTACTAAATTCTATGCCTGATGGCGTATGGCCTACTATTATCGGTTGGTTCACTGCGTTCATATCTAGTTATGGTTGGGCTATTTTAGTATTTACTATTTGTTTAAAGTTAGTATTATCACCTTTAGATATTTGGCAAAAAGTTTCTTCGAGAAAGAATGCGGAAAAGCAAGCTGCTATTCAGCCAGAAATTCAAAAAGTTCAAGCTAGATATGGTAATAACAAAGAACTTTTAAATAAAAAAACTATGGAAGTTTATAAAAAGAATGGCTATAATATCGGCGGATCTTGCATAGGTATGCTAATTAGCTTAGTGGTGACTTCTACTATATTCATCACGCTTTTAGGAAGTATGACTACTATTAGTGAATTTAAAATAAAAGAAGAATATGAAACACTTGAAAACACATACGATATTAATTTAACTCTTGGCGAAGATGTAGCTCAAGAGGCAGTTTTAGAAAAGTATGACGAGATCAAAGAATCTTTCTTATGGGTAGAAAATATGTGGAGACCAGATTCTAATGCTAGTGTATTTCCTTCATTCGAGGAATACCTAACTATCAGCGGAACGGCTGATGATTATGAAGATGGGGACGCAGGAAAAGCTCAGAAAGAAGCTGATAAAGCTAAATATGAATTAGTGACAGCTAAAATTAATGAAAAATATGATGGCTGGAATGGCTACTATATACTTATAGCGTTAGCATCATTATCTACATTCGCATCTATCAAGTTAGGTCAAAAATCATTTTATAGGAAGAAGAAAACTGCTAAGCCGGCAGCTGGTCCGAACATGAATATCATGGGCATAGTATTAGCTGTGATGATGATATTCTTCACTATAGGCAGCTCTAGTGCATTCGCGCTATACTTAGTAGTGAGCAGTTTAACTAGTCTAATACTCAGCTTATGCGTAAACACTGTGATGGACGCTATTAAGGCTAAGAAAAATGATAAACCAGACATTAGCGGAGTTAGAGCTAAATTAAGCATTGATTAAGAAGGAGAAAATATATGAAAATTACTCGTGAATATATCGGAAAAAATATTAGTGAAGCTATCAAGGCTGGCCTTGAAGATTTAAACATGAAAGAAGAAGATGTGAATATTAGCATCCTTAGTGAAGGTGGATTGTTTAATAAAGCTAAAGTGGAAATATCTTATGATATTGCCGAAGAGAAAACTGAAGAAGTGGTAGTAGAAGAAAAAGCTGAAGTGGCAACTGAAAAAAAGGTTAAAAAAGAAGTTAATAAGAATGTTAATCCTTTAGAAGTGGCTGAAAACTTCGTGAAAGAATTCATTACTGCTATAGATCCAGATGCAGAAGTGGTAGCGGTGAAAGGTGAGCACGGTGATAAGGTGCTGGTTAAAACGGCTACGGCTGGGAAATTTATCGGTTATTATGGGGATGGTTTAGAAAATATCCAAACTATTCTTAATCAAATAGTTAGAAATGAAGCTAGACATTATAAGCGTATAATGTTAGATATCAATGATTACAGAAAAGAAAAAGATGAGGCGTTAGTAGAAAAAGCTACTAATATAGCGGACAAGGTAGAAGCGCTAGGAATATCTAGAAATTTAGAACCTATGAATAGTTATGATAGGCACCTAATCCATGAAGCGTTAGCAGAAAGGAAAGGGGTGAAAACTCATAGCGAAGGAGAAGGTAAAGATAGACATCTTGTGATTTCACCTGTCGAAGCATAATTAATCTTTTAAAAAAGCAAGTCATATATATGACTTGCTTTTTTTAGTAAAACATATCGAGAGGTATTTTTTTCTTCCTTAGTGAAAGTAGCGCCTTATTTTCTAATCTGCTGATATAGCTTCTACTTATTTTCATTTCTTCTGCCACTTCTATCTGGGTGAGAGGAGCTTTGCCGTCTAGTCCGAATCTCATCACGAGAATTTTGTATTCGCGAGTAGGTAAGTTTTCTTTTAGAAATTTTATTAATTGCTCTTTTATTACATTGTTTTCCACTTCATTAGAAAGGGCATCCTTCTCATCGCCTAAAAGCTCTGACAAGGTTATATCATTTCCATCTTTATCTATACCGAGCTTTTCATCCAGGCTGATTACATTAGCGTGCTTTTTAGAAGAGCGAATCATCATCAGTATTTCATTTTCAATACAGGTAGCAGCATAAGTGGATAGCTGCACTCCTTTGTCTAATTTGTAGCTATTGATAGCTTTGATTAGACCTATAGTTCCCACTCCGATAAGGTCGTCACTCTCGCCAGCGGTGGTATATTTTTTTAGCACATGCGTGATAAGTCTAAGGTTATGCTCTATTAAAGTCTTCTTAGCGCTGTCATCACCTTCCTGCATTTTTTCTATCAGCTCTCTTTCTGTCTTAGAGTCTAGCGGTTTTTTGAAGCCTGTCACCTTGCTCACGTAGCCTGTCCACGCCATCACTTTGGTGACGAAGGTGGCTAATGTTTCTAATATCATAATTTCACCTCACTAAATATCTATATATACATATGAAGAAGAAAATGAAAACTTGTCAAATATTAAAAAATTATGTCGAAAAAGTATTATTTGATTTATAGACTGAAAACTTTTTTTATGGTATAATAAGATATGAATAAAATAGATTACAATAAACTAATGAATGATGAGATTATGAATTTGAAGGGAGTTAAACCTAAACTGCTTTTACATGCTTGTTGCGCGCCCTGCAGTAGTGCTGTATTAGAAAGACTAGCTAAACATTTCCAGATCACTATTTTTTACTATAATCCTAATATATTTCCTGAAAGTGAATATGAGTGCAGAAGAGAAGAGATAGAAAGGTATCTAAAGAAACTTAATATTGATGTGGTATTTATCACTTATAATCACGCTGAATTTTTAAGCGAAATAAAAAATTTAGAAGAAGAAAAAGAAAAAGGTAATAGATGTAAAAAGTGCTATGATTTCAGAATGGAAAAAAGTGCTCAGTTTGCTAAAGAAAATGGATATGATTACTTTACTACTACTTTATCTATCAGCCCGCATAAGGTGCTCAGTTTCATTATAGAGTCAGGCGAAAGGCTAGAAAAGAAGTATGGCATCAAATTTTTAAGAAGTGACTTTAAAAAAGAAAATGGGTTTTTAAGAAGTTCAGAAATAAGTGAAGAAGAAAATTTTTACAGGCAGGCGTATTGTGGGTGTGAATTTAGCATTAGGAAATAAAAAAGAAAGAAGAGTAATAAGCTCTTTTTTTTCTGAAATTACATAACCAATTAATATTCGATTAGCATATATATAGATATGAGAAAACATAATATATTTACAGGTAAAAAAATTCACCTGATTGGAATAGGTGGAATCAGTATGGGCTTTTTGGCGCATTACATAAAGAGTAGTGGCGGAAATGTTAGTGGCTCGGACATTTTTAGCGGAGATATGGTGAAAGCTCTTAAGAAGGAAGGAGTAAAAATATATATAGGACATAAAAAGAAAAATCTGAAAGAAGATTGCTCTATGGTGATATATAATTCAGCTATCAGTCTAAACAATGTAGAACTGGTGGAAGCTAGGAGAAGAAAGCTTTTGATTTTGTCTAGGGCAGAAGTTCTAGGGCTGATTACTAATATGTATAAAAAATCACTCTTAGTAGCAGGTTCGCATGGAAAGACTACTACTACCGCTATTCTTCATCAGTGCATAAAGAGTGCGGGATTTAATCCGACCACACATATAGGTGGGGTGATGGCGGGTGAAACTAATAATTTTCATATAGGTGAAGAAATATTTATAGGCGAAGCGTGTGAGTATAAAGAAAATTTTTTAGAACTGAAAAGTGATTATGCTATCATTACTAATGTAGACTATGATCATCCTGATTACTATGCTACTAGAGAAGATTATTATAAAGCTTTTAAAAAATTTTTGAAAAACACTAAAGTAGCTATAATGAAAAAAGAAAGCGCGGACTTGCTGTTTAAAGGTAAGCTAAAAAAAAATATTTTTACATTTGGTGAAAAAGATGCAGATTATGTAGCTAAAAATATTAGGCGAAGGTTGGACGGCGATGGATATGTTTTCAGCGTGATATATAATGATTGTAGTATAGGCAGGTTTAAGATAAATACTATGAGCAGGCATGATATATATAATAGCTTATCTGTCATAGCCTTACTTCACCAGTTAAGCGTAGAAAGTGAAAAGATTAAAATGGGGCTAAGAATGTTTCGTGGGGTAAGTGGAAGAGCGGAAAAGATAGGAGAGAATATATATAGAGATTATGCACATCATCCAACAGAGGTGAAAAGGATACTGAAAGATTTCAGCGTGGTAAAAGGGAAAAATAGGCTCATAGTTTTTCAACCGCATACATATTCTAGAACTAAAAAATACTTTGAAGAATTTAGGGCAGTTTTTAGTAAAGAAAATGTAGTTTTTTATGAAACATATTCAGCGCGCGAAAAAGTAGAAGAGGGATATTCTGCCGATTATATAGCTAAAAAGTTAAATAAGAAATATTTTAAAAAAGAAAGCGATTTAGTGAAGTATATAAATAATGTAAAGAAAGATATTAGATATGTATTATTTTTAGGTGCAGGGGACTTGAATAATAATATAGTCAGACATATCAGAAAAAAGAAGATAAAAGTTTAGGTATTTACAAATCACTCATTCTGTGCTAAAATGTGTATAAGAAAATAAGGCAGGTGACAGAGCATGAGAAAAAGCAATACCTTTCCACTGAATTTAGAAACTATAGACTATATTAAAGAGCAAATAAAACTTTTTTTAGCAGATATAAGAGAAATAGAAAATATGAAGATAGACTTAAATGAAAGGATAGATAAAGTTCATCATAGATTGACTGCGAAAAATATAAAAGAACTAAAAAGAGAGATGAATATAGAGTTCTTTAGAAAAGAGCATGAAAATATATGTTTATCAACAGAAAGTTTTTTAGATGCGTATAATGATTTTAAAAACAAGAAGAGAGAGTATAATAAATTAATCATTAAAAGTAAAATAAATGATGAACAGCTTAACGCTATAGATAACAATGCGAGAGTGAATTTTTTATCTATATCTGAGATAGAAGAAAAACTGAAAGATATTGAAGAATTAAGTTCCGATGAGAGAATAGATCTTAAGGAAGATTATGAGTGCGTAAAAGAAATGAAAGATGAGATAAAAGAGCTTTTTAAAGAAGAGAAAAAGAGAGCTGCAAAAGAAAAACTGAAATTAAAGATGGCTGGCATAAAAAAACATTTAGCCAGATGTGAAGCATATATGAAAATGGAAAATGCTTTAAGTCTACTTAATGAAGTGGACATTATCCTAGATAAGAAAACAGAGTATTTTAATAATCTAGAAGAAAGGCTTACAGATTTAGAAATACAGCTTGAAGATGAAAAGGCAAATGAAGAAATAACTAAAGATTAAATAAGGAGATAAAATTATGAGGCTTGCAGGTATAAGTTATGATTTAACAGACGAACTATATGAAGAATGGAAACAGAAAATTAACAAAATGATTACGTTAAAAATGCAAATGGATAAACCTATAGAAAAAGCACTTGCGCATATTCAAACTCTTTATCAGGTGATGGAGATGGATGGATTTAAACTGCCTAAATTAGATAGTCCTGCTGTAGTTAATAAATTTATCATAAATATGGAAAAAAGTTTTAGTGTTTACGAAAATAGTTATAAGAAATATTTAGAAAAAAAAGAAGTTTTTGATGAAGCTTGGGCTAATTATTATGATAAGATCACACAGAGAGAAGTGGCCAAAGTGTTTAAAGCGTTAGATATTGAAATGGGAGAGCAACTGATGATGAGTTATCTAATGGCGACAGGCGCAGTTGAGCTTGAGGGCGAAGGGTTCTTGCTTGAGATGAAAGAGAAGTATGAAGATCTCGACAAAACAGCTAAAGTCAAAGTTGGTGCGGAAAGAGGGAAAGCAATAGTAGCAGCAATAAAATGTGCGCTGGCTAAAAACAAGGCGATAGCTGATTGTGAAAGATTAAATGATGATGTTGTTATGGCGGCTGACATTTTGGCTGAAAGGGCAAATTCTTTAAAAAATTTGGAAGAATATAAAAAAACAATGCTTGAAATGTATGATGATTTAACTAAAGATGATATGGGGAAAGAAAAATAGAAAAATAAATTTTGGGTATTTACAAAAGATTAGTTTTATGGTATTATTTCTGTGTAGAAAAATATCTTAAAATTCATATGGTGAAAGGAGAAAATTATGGAATTTAATAGAGAAGAAAGATTTAATGAAATAGTTAATGAAATGTTTGGCAAAGAGCTAAGACCAATGGTTAAAGAATTAAATGGTTTAAAGATAGATATTGGAAATTTAGAAAAAAATTTAAGTCCAGCTAAAAACTCACTCAATAGAATGAGAACTATATTAACTAAAATTTATAAAGAAGTTAAGAGTGCTAATATTCTTCTAGATAGAGCATGGGAAAAGTATGGTGCTGAATCTGAAGAAGTTAAAAAGAACCAAGCGGTAATAAGTGAACTAGAAATCAAAGAAGCTGAAGCCGCTGCTAAGCATGCTATAAAGAAAGATTTAGTAATCAAGCTCGAGTTAGAACTTAAAGCTAAGAAAAACAGATATGAAGAGCTTAGAGAAGTGCATAGTTCTTTAAAATCTAGAGCTATTTATGAAGCGGGAAGAAAATTAGAATTAGAAGCTAGAGAGTTCGAAAGTAAAAAAAGCGAAGAAAGAGAAATATAATTTTAAAAAAGGCGAAATGCCTTTTTTTTTCATATATTTAAATTTAGTTTACAAAGCAAAAAAGTCGTGATATAATAAAATAGGTAAATTAAGGAGATAATAAATTATGGTTAACTTAAAGAATTGGATTATTGATGAAGCGGAAAGCTTAAAAGGAATTAGTAAAGTGGTGAAAGATGGATCTACTAAAAAAATTCTTTTCAAATATAATGAAAAAAAATTAGAACAAGTATTAGCTCTAGAAGATGAAAAATTAAAAGAAGTTTTAGATGCTTATATGAATGCTAAAAACGATAATGCTGATATGAAAGAAGTTCACGAAAGAATAGCTAAGGAAAATAAAGTAATATATAAAAAGTGTGAAGAGATGACTAATAAGCCTCAATATGAAGTTTATTACAATGAGTGGAAAAAAATGGACAAGCATCTAAAAACACTAACTGCTAGTCTTGAAATGAGTAATGCAAACTTAGAACTTAAAGAAGCAGAACTTATGGAAAAGGGGCTAGAAGTATTAGCTGAAAGCAAAAAAACTACAGAAGAAACAGTGGTAGCTGACATAGCGAAAGAAATAGTAGAAGAAGTGAAAGAAGAAAGAACGGATGCCTTCTTTGATGTGGTGAGTCATGGCGTGGAAGAAAAGAAATATACGCCTAATCCAAATGTTGGACTAGGAATGATCAATCAAGTTATAAGAGCTAAGGATGAAGAAGAGGAAGAAGTATTGCCTCCGCCGGTGGTGGAAGAGGTGGCTGAACCTGTAGTAGAAGAAGTGGAAGAAAAAGTGACTGGGCCAGAAGAAATCGACTACGAAAACAGACCTAAATATAAACCTAATCCAAATGTTGGACTAGGAATGATTAATCAAGTAATCAAAAATAAAGAAGCTGACGAAGAGTAAGCAAAAAAACAAAAATATAAAAAATCAGGCGATAGCGTAAGCTTATTGCCTTTTTTGGGGGAGTTATTAAAATTTTTTCTAATTATATCTTGACATCTCTCTTTTAATTTGCTATTATTTATTGTTAAAATATGATAATTGTGTGACAGTAGACTAAAAATCGTAGTTTTTTCGTCTTCACAGCATCTTTATACATAGTGACAATCGCATTTTAAAGGAGTTTTTTGTATATGCAAAATATGAAACAGAGAGTCAAAAAGGTTAAATATGGAAAGGTTGATCGCATGAGCTTTGCTAAGATCGATGAAAACATTTCTTACATGCCTTATTTGCTTGAGGTCCAAAAGAAACCATACCAAGAATTTTTAGATAATGGTATAAGGGAGGTGCTTGAGGAATATTCTCCGATAATCGATCATTCAGATAAAGCAGAAATCCATTTCTTAAGTCACAGATTCGAGGAAGAAACTAAGTATTCTATAGAAGAGTGTAAGAAAAGAAGACAAAGCTACACTATGCCGCTAAAAGTTTTATGCAGGCTTATCAATAAAGAGTCTGGTGAAGTAGTAGACCAAGAAGTTTTCTTAGGTGATATTCCTAAGATGAGTGAAGAAGGATACTTCATAGTAAACGGCGTGGAAAGAGTGGTTCAAAATCAAATAGTAAAAAGCCCGATGGTTTATTTCAGCAAAGTTATAGACAAGAAAGCTAAGACATTGGTTAGTGCGGCTTTACACTCACCTAGAGGAACTAGATTAAGCGTAGAGCAAACATCTAGCGGTGCTACTCAAATGATTATCAATGCTACTGCTAAAGTGAGCGTGACTACATTCCTAAAAGCTTGCTCTATTTCTGAAAGAGAGATAGCAGATATTTTTGATTACCATGAAATCATCATGTCTAACATGGATAAAGATAAAGAAAAGACAGAAGAAGAAGCACTGATTGAAGTAGCTAAGAAAACTAGACCGGGTGAAGTTCCTAGTGCTAGCGCTACTAAAACATATATAAATGATACATTCTTCTCTAATGCGTATTATAATTTCGGCAAGATAGGTAGATTTAAATATAACAAGAAATTAGGCCTAGCTGGAAGAATCGCGAATGAAATGGCATATGAAGATGTGGCTAAAGATGGCAAAACATATGTGAAGGCTGGGGAGTTCATCTCACCAGAAGTAGCAAGTGAAATCCAAAACGCTGGTATTAACTTCGTGCGTATAGTGAAAAGAGATCCTATGGATAACAATGAAATAGATTTAGCTACAGCTGGAAATATGAAAATCATAGGTAATAATAGAGTAGACTTAGAAAAATACTTAGATGTAGATCCTAAGAGTGTAGGCATATATGAAAAAGTATACTACCCTATGCTAATGGAAATCTTAAATGCGAATGAAACTTATGAAGAAAAAGTGGAAGCAGTGAAAGCGAATGCTAGAGATCTAATGACTACAAGGCTAACTATAGATGACATCATTTCTGTAATCAACTACTTATGTTGCTTAAATGACGGATTCGGTGAAGTGGATGATATCGACCATTTAGCTAATAGAAGAATTTCACCAGTGGGAGAGCTTCTTCAAAACGAATTCAGAAAAGGTGTGATTAGACTTAGAGATACTATCAAGGAATCTATGCAGTCTCAAGAGCTTAGTTCTGCTACTCCATCTAGCTTAGTAAGTGCTAGACTTATAAACAAATTCATGAGAGACTTCTTAGCAGCTGGTCAATTGTCAGCTATCACGGAAGACTTTAACCCATTAGCTAGTTTAACTAACAAGAGAAAAGTTTCAGCTATCGGTCCAGGCGCGCTTAAGAAAGATAGAGCGGGCGTGGAAGTGCGTGATATTCACTATTCTCAATACGGAAGAATATGTGCGATCGAAACTCCAGAAGGTAATGGTATCGGTCTGATCAATGGTTTAGCAGCATACGCTAGAATCAATGAATACGGATTTATCGAAACTCCATTTAGAGAAATAGATAAAGCTACAGGCAAGCCAACTGATAAAGTTAAATATATGATGGCGGATGAAGAAGAAGAATATTTCATTTGTCAAGCGGTAGAACCTTTAAATGAAAATGGCGAATTAGCTAATAGTAGAGTTCTTTGTAGAAGTAAAGGATCTATGGTAGAAAGAGGAAAGCATGAAGTGGATTACATGGACGTAAACCCTAGACAATTCCTTTCTGCTATTACATCTTGTATTCCTTTCCTAGAAAATGACGATACAGTTCGTGCATTGACAGGATCGAACATGCAAAGACAAGCGGTGCCTCTACTTAAGGCGGAAAGCCCTATAGTTGGTACTGGTATGGAACATAAAATAGCTATGGATAGCGGCGCTATGGTAATTAGTGACGTGGATGGCGTGGTTAAATATGTAGACGGAAGAAAAATAGTAGTAAGACTTACAGATGGAAGTGAAAAAACTTTCAAACTTACTAAATTTAATAAAACTAATAAAGAAACTTGTTATAACCAAAGACCTATCGTTAAATTTGGCGATGAAGTGAAAGCTGGTGAGGTTTTAGCGGATGGATATTCTACTGATAATGGTGAATTAGCTATCGGTAAAAACGTGACTATAGCATTCATGAACTGGGAAGGGTATAACTATGAAGATGCGATACTTATCAGTGAAAAACTAGTGAAGGAAGATACATTCACTTCTATAGTTCTAAAAACTGAAGATTGCGTTTCTAGACAAACTAAACTCGGTGATGAAGAAATCACTAGAGATATTCCTAATGTAAATTAAGATTTAATCAAGAACTTAGATGAAAATGGTATCATCGCTATAGGTAGTGATGTGAAGCCAGGTGATTATCTAGTAGGTAAAGTGACTCCTAAGGGAGAAACTGATGCTACGCCAGAAGAAAGACTTCTTAGAGCGATATTCGGTGATAAAGCTAGAGATGTAAAAGATACTTCTCTAAAAGTGCCAAATGGTGGCGGCGGTACAGTTATCGACGTTCAAGTGTTCTCTAAGAAAAATAAAGATGAGCTTGATTCAGGTGTAATCCAATTAGTTAAAATCTTGATAGCTAAGAAGAGAAAACTTTCTATCGGTGATAAGATGGCGGGTCGTCATGGTAATAAAGGTGTTGTTAGTAGAGTGCTTCCAGTGGAAGATATGCCTTTCTTAGCTGACGGAACACCAGTGGATATAGTTCTTAATCCACTAGGCGTGCCTAGTCGTATGAACATCGGACAAGTATTAGAAGTTCATCTTGGCTTATTAGGAAAACAATTAGGGTGGAAGGTAGCTACTCCTAGCTTCAATGGAGCGACTGGTGAAGATATCCAAGCACTATTAAAAGAAAACAAATTACCAGAAAATGGTAAGTTCACATTATATGATGGAAGAACTGGTGAAGAGATAGAAAACAAAGTGACAGTAGGAACTATGTATATGATCAAGCTAGAGCATATGAGTGAGAGCAAGATACACGCTAGAAGTATAGGAAGCTATGCACTAGTGACTAG
>CAYJMU010000012.1:0-2121 GCA_964371605.1 uncultured Lachnospiraceae bacterium | reverse complement strand
AACCACTAGGCGGTAAGAGCATGGGCGGCGGTCAAAGATGTGGTGAAATGGAAGTGTGGGCTATAGAAGCGCATGGTGCAGCACATCTATTACAAGAAATGTTAACAGTGAAGAGTGACGACGTAGATGGTAGAACTAAGACATATGAAAGTATAGTAAGAGGTGAGCCAGTGACAGGTCCAGGCGTTCCAGAAGGATTTAAGGTATTATTAAAGAACTTCCAAGCTATGGGTCTAGATGTTAGAATTCTAACTGAAAACAATAAAGAATTAGACGTTAATGAAGTGACAGCTGGTGATGCAGAAGATGCTATCGCATTCACTCCTAAGCCAATCGTAGAAGAAATGGAATTAGAAGAAAGCACAGTAGAAGAAGAACTATTAATTAACGACGCAGAAGTCGAAGAGTCATTCGATGATGACGATGATTTATTTGATTTATTTGAAGAATAGGAGAGATAAAAATGTTTGAATTAAGCAATTTTCACGCAATTAAAATTGGTTTAGCTAGTCCTGAGCGTATCAGGGCTTGGAGCCATGGGGAAGTGACTAAAGCAGAAACTATTAATTACAGGACTCAAAAACCTGAAAAAGATGGTCTTTTTTGCGAAAGAATATTCGGACCTACTAAGAACCATGTTTGTAGCTGTGGCAAGTATAAGAGCATTAGATACAAAGGTGTAGTTTGTGATAAATGTGGTGTAGAAGTGACTTTAAGTTCTGTTCGTAGAGAAAGAATGGGACATATCGAACTAGCTACTCCTGTTAGTCATATTTGGTTTTTTAAAGTGAACCCTAGCAAGATAGCTAACACTTTAAACTTAAAACCGAAAGATCTAGAAAGCGTTTTATACTATGTTAATTATGTAGTTTTAGATCCAGGTCCTACTGAGTTTGCTAAGAAGCAAATCATTTCTGATAGAGAATTCAGAGAAGCTGAAGATAAATACGGCTATGATTCTTTCAAAGCAGGTATGGGCGGGGAAGCTATCAAAGCACTACTTAAAGAAGTTAATGTAGAAAAAGAATGTGAAGAATTAAGAGAAGAAATTAAAACTAAAAAACCTACTGCTAGAAAAGAATTGATCAAGAGATTAGACATCTTAGAAGGATTCTTAACTAGTGGTAATAAACCTGAATGGATGATTTTAGATTGCGTTCCTGTGATACCGCCTGAACTTAGACCTATGGTTCAATTAGATGGTGGAAGATTCACTACTGACGATCTAAATGATTTATACAGAAGATTAATCAATAGAAATATTAGACTGAAAAAACTACTAGAGTTAAACGCTCCAGATGTTATCGTTAGAAATGAAAAGAGAATGCTTCAAGAAGCAGTAGATAGTTTATTTGATAATGGTAAGAGAGGTAGAGCTGTCACTGGTGGTTCTAGAAATAGAGAACTTAAGAGTATAGGTAATAAACTTACTGGTAAGAAAGGGCTATTCCGTCAAAACCTATTAGGTAAGCGTGTGGACTACTCAGGCCGTGCCGTTATCGTTATCGGACCAGAACTGAAAATGTACCAATGTGGTCTTCCTAAAAATATGGCGATAGAATTATTTAGACCATTTATCATGAGTAAGCTTATAGAAAGTAATGAAAATTACAGCATTAGAAGTGCTAAGAGATTAGTTGATAGAGAAGTGCCTATCGTATGGGATATATTAGAAGAAGTGATTAAAGATCACCCTGTTCTACTTAACCGTGCGCCTACACTTCATAAGTTAGGTTTCCAAGCATTCGAACCAGTGTTAGTAGATGGCTCAGCTATCAGATTACATCCACTAGTTTGTAAAGGCTTCAATGCCGATTTCGACGGTGACCAAATGGCGATTCACGTGCCACTAAGTTTAGAAGCTAGAGCGGAAGCTAGATTCCTGATGCTAGCTACTAACCATATAGTTAAACCAAGTGATGGTGAACCTATCGCTACTCCTCAACAAGATATCGTTTTAGGTGCATATTACCTAACTATGATTAAGAAAGGCGATAAAGGCGAAGGCAGCATTTTCAAGGATGAAGATGAAGCGATCAAGAGTTATCAACTAAAATATGTGACTCTTCATGCACCAGTTAAGGTGAGAAGAACATTCACTAATGAAAACGGAACATTTAC
>CAYJMU010000011.1:5402-15330 GCA_964371605.1 uncultured Lachnospiraceae bacterium | reverse complement strand
GCCTTTTTCTACGCTTCTAGTAATTTTTTTTTTTCTTTTTCTTACATTAGCCATAAATTCTTAATCCCCTTTCTTACTTCTTAGCCTTAGCTGCTCTTTGAGCCTTGCCTTTAGCTGTTCTTGCATTATTATGAGTTCTTTGTCCTCTAACTGGTTGACCTTTTCTTAGTCTAACACCACGGTAGCAACCGATTTCACTTAATCTTTTGATATCGAATGCAATGTTTCTTTTTAAATCACCTTCAACAGTTAAGTTGTTAGTTATATATTCTCTTAATTTCGCTATATCTTCATCGCTAAGATTTTTAACTCTAGTATCAGGGTTAACTCCTGTAGCTTCTAAGATTTTCACGCTTTGGCTTCTACCTACACCGTAGATATATGTAAGCCCTATTTCTACTCTCTTCTCTTTAGGTAAATCTATACCAGCAATACGAGCCATAGTATTCCTCCAATTTCTTCTTTTTTCTTTTTTTTATTTCTTTCGCCTAATAAAAGCAATATTAAACATAATTCGTAAAATGTCCTTATCTTTAATACCGAGCCGCCTTTTACCCAGCTAACTAAATGCATAAGTAAATTTGTGGAAACAAATTACTTATAGTTTACTAATGGTAAATAAACTTATTTATGCACTTATGTTTTTTGTTAGAGCAAATAACATAAACTTTACATTCTCTTTTAACTATCTTGCACTTATCGCACATAGGTTTTACAGATGGTCTTACTTTCATAATTAAAACTCCTTTTTAAACTACTAATTTTTATCTCTCCAAATGATACGCCCTTTAGTAATATCATACGGACTCATTTCGACCTTTACCTTATCGCCAGGAAGAATTCTAATCTTATAACGACTTAATTTTCCTGCTGGATATGCTGTAATCATATGACCATTACTTAGTCTTACTTTCACATCACTGCGTACTATATCCTCTACTACGCCTTCCATTTCTATACATTCTTCTTTCGCCACTAATTTCTTCCCTCCTTATTTTTATAAGCGATGTAGGTATCGATGAAATTCGCGATTTTTTCATCACGATTCTCGATAGTGCTACCATTTATTATATCAAATATTTCGCCCATTGGCAATAGGTGTTTAACATTTTTACGCTTTGGTCGTGAAGTTTTTTTAATTTTTCCATCCACTAACAAAACATAATCATTTTTTAAAAAATCGTTTATGATGTATAGCTTGCCGGAGTCCCTGCCGCTACTGCTAGCCACTAAAGCCCCCAGCCTATAACCATCAAATGAATCGTCTTGAAATGTTTTAACATTTCTAATCATATTTACCACCTAAAATAATGCTATAACTTTTTTGATTTCGCTAGCTATCTCATCTATAGATTTTTCTCCATCTATGGTAGTTAGCATATTTTTTTCTTTGAAATATTCTAAAATAGGCATAGTAGACTTATGATAATTCTTCAGTCTTACTTCTAAAACTTCTTTATTATCATCTTTTCTATTTACTAAATTTCCACCGCAAATACCACAAGTTTCACCATCTATAAATGTCGCACCACAATCAGCACAAAATTTTCTATGACTAACTCTTTCTATAAGCAGTTTTTCATCTAAATGTAAATATAATACTAAGTCTATTTTATGTTTAGATAAGATTGATTTAGTTTGGTCTATATTTCGTGGATAACCATCTAATATAAATCCATTATCACAATCTCCATCTTCTAATCTAGCTCCAATCACATCAGAAACTAGTTGATCAGGGATGAGCTCACCCTTGTTCATTAGCTCAGCTAATAACTTTCCGTGCTCACCACCTTTCTCTATGTTCTTTCTGAATAAGTCACCTGTCGAGATATGCGGAATAGCCAACATTTCACTTATTCTTCTAGCTTGAGTCCCCTTACCACTGGCAGGAGCACCCATTATAATGATATTCATTTATTTTAAAAATCCTTTGTAATTTTTCATTAACAATTGATTTTCTAATTGTTTATCAAATTCTAACGCCACACTAACGATGATCAACATACCAGTCGCAGTGAATGCATTGGTTAGCGAAGAACTTCCACCCACTAATTTAAATAGTGAAGTAGGAACTATCACCATGAACGCTAAGAATATAGCACCGAATAATGTTATTCTATTGCTAATTTTTTTAAGGTGCATAGTAGTAGGTTTTCCCGCTCTGATTCCTAAGATAAATCCGCCATTAGCTTGAATTTGTCTACTGATTTCTTCAGGGTTAAAACTAAGCTGAGCATAGAAATAACTGAAGAATAAAATTAATATTGATGCCAATATATTATAAGCCCATGAACCTGCGCCTAAATATTGAGCATACCATATCGCTGCTTCACTAGTAGGCCAGAATATGCTCATAATCATTTGCGGAGCTGACAAGAATGTCATCGCAAAGATGATAGGCATTACGCCTGTGCCCATTAGTCTGATAGGAAGGAATGTAGATTGACCACCATACACTTTTCTTCCTCTCATTTGTTTTGCATATTGAATATTTAATCTTCTTTCTGCTAAATCCATATTTACTATTAAAGCAAATAATAAGATTAAAACACCAGCAAATAATACTATAGTCCAGATAGCATCGAAGTTTCCAGCGAATATATCTTGGAATGTAGCTAATATAGAAGTACTAGCTGTAGATATGATACCTACGAAAATCAACATACTAACGCCATTACTAACGCCTAGCTCTGTGATTTTTTCTCCTAACCAGTAAGTGAACATAGCACCTGCCATCATGATGATGACTACTGCAGCGCCACTTAACCAAATAGGCGCACCTAAGAATAAGTTAGTAATACTGCCACTGAATGACACTACTATACCTATAGCTTGAGCCATAGCTAAAACTAAAGCACAAATTTTAGTGTATAAACTTAATCTTTTTTTACCTTCTTCACCACTTCTAGCTAGTGATTGAAGACTAGGTATAGCGATAGATAGAAGCTGAATGATAATGCTCGCACTGATGTATGGACCTACACCTAGCGCTAATATACTACCATTAGCCAATGCCCCACCGCTGATGCTACTGATTAAATTAAGGAAATCATTATTTACTACGCTATCTTTAAATACCTCTATGCTAATTCCTGGAACTGGAATATACGCACCTAATGTGAATAAAAGTATTAGTCCTAGCGTGATTAAAATTTTGTTTCTAATATCCTTGCTTTGAAAGGATTTTTTAATGTTTTCAAACATTAGATCACCTCGATCGTTCCACCTACTGCTTCAATTTTAGCTTTTGCAGATTCTGAGAACTTATTTGCTTTTACTGTAAATGCTTTTTCGATGTTTCCGTTTCCTAAGATCTTCACACCATTTTTTTCAATCTTATTAATAAGATTTTTCTCTAATAGTAATTCTGCTGTAATTATTGTGTTAGCTTCAAATACGCTTAAATCAGAAACGTTCACTACTGAGAACTCTTTTCTAAACATATTTTTGAAACCTCTTTTAGGAATTCTTCTGATTAAAGGCATTTGACCACCTTCGAATCCTGGGCGAACTCCACCACCACTTCTAGCGTTTTGCCCTTTGTGTCCCTTTCCACTTGTTTTTCCAAGACCAGAACCTATACCTCTACCTAGACGACGAGCTTCTTTTCTTGAGCCAACTTGAGGAGATAATTCACCTAATTTCATATTTCCTCCTATACATTTTCGACTTTAACAAGATGTTTAACCTTGAAAATCATACCTTTTATTGCATCATTTTCTGGTAAAACATTGCTATCGTTAAGCTTTCTAAGTCCTAAACTTTCTAAAACTTTACCTTGCTTTTTATTGTATCCGATAACACTTTTGATATAAGTCACCTTTAATTTATTTTCTTTTTTCGCCATATTTATCACCTAATCTTATAAGATTTCCTTTACAGATTTTCCACGAGTTTCAGCGATTTCTTCAGCCGTTCTTAAATTCATAAGACCGTCAAGCGTTGCTTTAACAGTGTTGATTTTGTTTCTACCACCGTATGATTTACTTACTACATCTTTGTATCCAGCTAGTTCTAATACTGCTCTTGCAGCACTACCAGCTTTCACACCACTACCTTCTTTAGCTGGTTTTAGTAAAACTCTACTAGTACTAGCCTTTCCGTAGATTTCGTGAGGAATAGTAGTTCCAACGATGTGAACTTTAACCATATTCTTAGCTGCTAATTTACAAGCTTTTTCGAAAGCTGTAGAGAATTCTATAGCTTTAGCACTACCGATTCCTACTCTACCTTTCTTATCGCCTGATACTACTAATACTGATTGAGAGAAGTTTCTACCACCCTTAACCACTTTAGCTACTCTACGATTATCGATGAGTCTATTTTCGAATTCGCTTTCAACTTTATTAAATTTTCTTTTCTTATCAAATTTTTCCATCATAAACTCCTAAAACTCTAATCCGCCATTTCTAGCGCCTTCAGCAAGATTTTTCACTCTACCGATGTAAAGGTAACCACCTCTATCGAATACGACTTTTTTAATTTTCTTTTCTAGACAAACTTTAGCTATTTTTTCGCCAACTAAAGTAGCTACTTCACTCTTAGTTTTTCCAGCTATAGCTTTCACTAAATCTTTATCAGCACTAGAAGCGCTAGCTAAAGTGAAACCTTTCACATCATCAATCACTTGAACTGAGATGTTATTTAAACTTCTGTATACATTAAGTCTTGGTCTTTCAGCAGTTCCCGAAACTTTACCACGAACTCTAGTATGTCTTTGTTTTCTTAAAGTATTTTTATCTAATTTCTTTATCATATTTCGTTAACTCCTATTTTTTACCAGCTTTCTTACCAACTTTCTTGATAACCACTTCGTCGCTATAACGAATGCCGTAAGCATGATAAGGTTCTACTTTCTTAAGATCTCTTATCATAGCTGCGAATTGACCGACTTTTTCTTTACTGATACCAGAAATTTCTAATTTCTTATTGATATCACCTGATTGAACTTTAGTGTGGTCTAAGATGTTCATTTTGATGCCATCTATTTCTTCCACTACGTCAGCGTGACTTTTTCCTAAGTTAAGAGTCACTACTTTACCTTGTTGTGCTACCTTATAACCGATACCACTTATAATTAACTCTTTCTTAAAGCCTTCTTTAACACCAGTAACCATGTTTTGGATTAATGCTCTGTATAAGCCATGCTTGCTTCTAGAATCTCTATGATCGTTTTCTCTAGTCACTAAAACTTCCTTGCCTTCCACTTTGATAGTGATAGTATCATATGGTTGTTCTAATTTTCCTAAAGGACCTTCAACGATAATCATATTATTTTCTACTTTTACAGTCACTCCTTCTGGGATAATAACTGGTAATTTTCCTATTCTTGACATATAAAATTACTCCTTACCAAACGTATGCTATAACTTCGCCACCGGCATTAAGTTTTCTAGCTGCTTTATCAGTCATTATACCTTTACTAGTAGAAATAATAGCTATACCTAAGCCATTTAAAACGTGAGGAAGTTTTTCAACACCTACGAAAATTCTTAGTCCTGGTTTACTGATTCTCTTAATACCTCTAATAGCTTTTTCGCCATTAGCAGTGTATTTAAGTTCGACTTTGATTTCTTTTTTTACTCCATTTTCTTTAACTTCATATGAAGTAATGTATCCTTCTTCTAAAAGTATTTGAGCGATGCTCATTTTGATTTTAGAGGCAGGAATAACCACGCTAGTATGTCTAGCAGTTAGCGCGTTTCTAATTCTTGTTAGCATATCTGCTATTGGATCAAATATCATTTTCCTTTTTCCTCCTTACCAACTTGCTTTCTTCACGCCAGGAATTTCGCCTTTATTAGCTAATTCTCTGAAGCAAACTCTACAAATACCATATTTTTTTAAGACTGAGTGTGGTCTACCACAGATAGTGCAACGAGTGTATTCTCTGGTAGTAAACTTTTGTGGTCTTTCTTGTTTTATCTTTAATGCTTTTCTAGCCATGTTTCACCTCTTATTTTTTGAATGGAATGCCAAGGCCTTCTAAAAGAGCTTTAGCTTCCTCATTAGTTTTTGCACTAGTAGTAATCACTACGTCAAATCCCCTAACTTTATCTACTTTTTCGTAGCTAATTTCAGGGAATATTAATTGTTCTTTCACACCGAAAGCAAAGTTTCCTTTACCATCGAAGCTTTTCTTGTTTAATCCTGCGAAGTCTCTAACTCTTGGAAGAGCTACACTAGTAAGTCTATCAAAGAATTCATACATCTTTTCGCCTCTAAGTGTCACTTTCGCACCGATTTTATCGCCTTCACGAAGTTTGAAGTTCGCTAAGCTTTGTTTAGCTAATGTAGGGATTGGCTTTTGGCCAGTTATGATAGTTAAATCTTCTACTGCTGAGTTGAAGCTCTTACTATTTCCTTTAACATCACCTAATCTCATGTTTAATACTATTTTTTCTAACTTTGGTATTTCATAAAAGTTAGTGTATCCAAATTGCTTTTGAAGTGCTGGTGCTACTTCTTTTAGATATTTATCTTTAATTCTATTTTTCATATTTACCAATCACTCCTTTACGCTTTTTTAGCAGTAGTAGTTTTCTTAGCTGTAGTAGCTGTCTTCTTCGCTGCTGTAGTTGTAGTTTTCTTAGCTGCTGCTGTAGTAGTAGTTTTCTTAGCTGCCGCTGTTGTAGTAGCTTTCTTAGCTGTAGTAGCTGAAGCTGCTTTCTTAGCCGCTGGTTCTTTTACTTCTTTAGTAGCTGCTGGTTTTTTAGCTGCCGCTGTTGTAGTAGCTTTTTTAGCAGTAGTAGTTTTCTTAGCTACTGGAGCCTTTTCTTCTACTTTTTCTTCTACTTTCTTAGCTGCTGGTTTTTTAGTAGCTTTAGCTGCTTTAACACTTAAATCAGCGCCACATTTTTTACAAACTCTAGTATTTTCGCCATTGATTTCTTTCTTAGCGATTCTAGTAGCCTTACCACAAGTAGCACAAATAATCATAACATTACTAGCATCGATAAATGCTTCTTGTTTGATTAAACCACTTTGTTCTTGTGGAGTTCTAGCTTTTTTAGCACGAGTAACGATATTAACGCCCTCTACCATGACTTTTCCTAATTTAGGAGCCACTGCTAAAACTAAACCATTTTTTCCTTTATCTTTTCCAGCGATAACTACTACGTTGTCGCCTTTTTTGATTCTTAAGTTATTCATAATCTAACATATACTCCTTATAGTACTTCTGGAGCAAGAGAAACTATTTTCATGTAACCTTTTTCTCTAAGCTCACGAGCCACTGGCCCAAATATTCTAGTCCCTTTAGGGGCTTTTTCTGCGTTAATAATAACTGCAGCATTATCGTCGAATTTGATATGACTTCCGTCTACTCTACGATTACCTTTAGCTGTTCTAACGATTACCGCTTTAACAACATCACCTTTTTTAACTACTCCGCCAGGAATAGCGCTTTTAACACTCGCAACTATAATGTCGCCAATGCCGCCGCTTCTACGGTATGATCCGCCTAATACACGGATACACATGATTTCTTTAGCACCAGTATTATCTGCTACTTTCAGTCTAGTTTGTGGTTGTACCATATGTCTCTATTCCTCCTTACTTAGCCTTTTCGATGATTCTTAATAATCTGTGGTATTTATCTTTACTTAAAAGTCTAGTTTCCATAACTTCTACAGTATCGCCTATTCCACATTCATTGTTTTCATCGTGAACTTTATATTTTTTCGACTTTGTCACAAATTTTCCATAAAGCGGATGTCTTACTTTACTAGAAACTTTGATAACGATAGTTTTATCCATAGCATCACTTACTACTACGCCGATTCTTTTTCTACGTGCATTTCTTTCAATTGCATTAGTATTTTCCATAAATTAAACTCCTCCTCCTTATGCTTTACTTGCTTTAGCAAGTTCTCTTTCTTTCATTATTGTTTTCGCTCTAGCTATGTCCTTTTTAACCTTAGCTAAGCTAGTAGGGTTAGCAAGCTGACCAGTAGCATGCGAAAATCTTAAATTAAATAATTCTGCTTTTAAATCTTTAATTTTAGCATTTAATTCTATATCTGTGAATTCTCTTAATTCTTTTACTTTCATTATGCTTCACCACCTTCATTTTCAGTAGCCGCTTCCACTTGATCTTCTCTTAGAACGATCTTAGTTTTAACAGGTAGTTTATAGCTAGCTCTTCTTAGAGCCTCTCTAGCTAATTCAATGCTAACTCCAGCGATTTCGAACATCATTCTGCCTGGCTTAACTACAGCCACCCAGTATTCAACGCCGCCTTTACCTTTACCCATTCTAGTTTCAGCAGGTTTTTTAGTGATAGGCTTGTGAGGGAATATATCTATCCAAACTTGCCCACCTCTTTTAATATGTCTTGTCATAGCGATTCTGGCAGCTTCGATTTGGTTAGATGTAATCCAACCTGGTTCAGTAGCTGCTAAACCGATTTCACCGTAAGCAACTTTATTTCCACGAAGAGCTTTACCTTTCATTCTGCCTCTATGTTGCATTCTTCTTTTTACTTTCTTTGGCATTAACATTATTGGCGGCCCTCCTTGTTATTAGTTACTTCTTTCTTTCCAAGTACTTCTCCTTTGTAGATCCATACTTTAACACCGATAGCCCCAAATCCTGTTCTAGCAGTAGCAGTACCGTAATCGATATCAGCTCTGATAGTTTGTAATGGTAAGTTTCCTTCTATGTAGAATTCACTTCTAGCCATTTCCGCGCCATCAAGTCTACCGCTAACCATTATTTTAATACCTTTAGCGCCAGCTCTCATAGTTTTTTGGATAGCTTGCTTCATAGTTCTTCTCCAGTTAGCTCTTTTTTCTAATTGTTTAGCTACACTGTCAGCCACGATTAATGAATCAACATCTGGCCTTTTCACTTCTACGATATTAATAGTGATTTGCTTAGTATCAGTTAATTTTTTGATTTCTTCTTTTAAGATTTCGATGCCTGCGCCCTTCATACCTATCATCATACCAGGTCTAGCTGTATTGATATTAATTATGATTCCAGCAGCATTTCTTTCTATATTGATTTTAGAAAGAGAGCAATTATTGTATTTCTTGTTTACAAACTTACGAATATTGTTGTCTTCTAAAATATATTTAGCGATGTCTTTCTTATCAGCGATCCATTTAGAATCCCAATCCTTGATTACACCAACTCTTATACCAATAGGATTAACCTTTTGTCCCATAATTCACTTCTCTCCCTTATGCGTTTACTTCTTCTAAAATTACTTTAACATGACTAGTTCTCTTTAAGATTCTATCGCCACGGCCTTTAGCTCTAGGCATCATTCTCTTAAGACTAGGTCCTTGATTAGCTGTAGCCATAGCTACAAATAAATCAGCCTTGTTCATGTTTAAGTTATTTTCAGCATTAGCAGCTGCCGACTTAACTACCTTTAATACTACTTCACTAGCTGAAGTATTAGTATTTTCTAGTATACCAACTGCTTCGACGTATTTCACGCCTCTAATTAATTTTAACACTCTATTTACCTTCGTAGGGCTCATTCTAACATATCTAGCGATAGCCGAAGGTCGTGTATCTTTATTTAAAGCTCTTTTTTCAGCTTTTTCTCTCATTCTTTTAGCCATAAATATTCTTACCTCTTACCTTTTTTGCCACCAACAGTTTTCTCGCCAGGATGACCTTTGAAAGTTCTTGTAGGAGCAAACTCTCCTAACTTATGTCCAACCATATCTACTGTACAATAAACTGGCCAGTGTTTTTTTCCATTATGAACTGCTATAGTATGTCCTACGAACTCAGGGTAGATAGTAGAACTTCTGCTCCAAGTTTTTAACATTTTCTTTTCATTCGCTTCATTTAACTTGATTACACGACTCATAAGTCTTTCGTCAACAAATGGTGCTTTAATTTCGTTACTCATCTTTGCCTCCTAGTTTATTCTCTTAATTATAAATTTAGATGAACTCTTCTTTTTATT
>CAYJMU010000011.1:0-5392 GCA_964371605.1 uncultured Lachnospiraceae bacterium | reverse complement strand
ATTTCTAGTTTTAAGCCCCATAGCCTTTTTACCCCAAGGCGTTCTAGGACCATCATAACCAGCTGGTGATTTACCTTCACCACCACCGTGAGGGTGATCGCAAGGGTTCATCGCTGAACCACGCACTGTAGGTCTTACGCCCATGTGTCTTTTTCTACCAGCTTTACCTAATTTAACTAATTCGTGTTCGCTGTTTCCTACCACACCGATAGTAGCTCTACACTTGATAGGTATTAATCTTACTTCTCCACTTGGAAGTTTGATAGTAGCATATTTGCCTTCCTTAGCCATAATTCTAGCTTCGTTACCAGCACTTCTAGCTATCGCGCCACCTTTTTTAGGTTGAAGTTCGATATTGTGGATTACTAAACCTACTGGAATATTTTCTATAGGTAAGCAGTTTCCCACTTTTATTTCAGCTTCTGGACCGCTCATCACTGTATCACCAATGTTTAAGCCGTTAGGAGCTAAAATGTATCTTTTTTCGCCATCAGCATAATTTAATAATGCGATGTTCGCTGTTCTGTTTGGATCATATTCTATAGTCGCTACTTTAGCAGGAATATTATCCTTTAATCTCTTGAAATCTATGATTCTGTATTTTTGTCTATTACCACCGCCGATATGACGAACAGTAATTCTACCATAACTATTTCTACCACCAGTTTTCTTAATCTTAGCTAATAAGCTTTTTTCTGGAGCTACTTTACTGATACCTGCGTAATCAAGTGTAGCTGTTCCTCTTAAACTTGGTGTAATAGGTCTATGTTTCTTTATTCCCATAACTCTTATCTCCTAATTATTGAAGGCTATCGAAGAATTCGATATTTTTGCTTTCAGCTGTAAGCTTAACATACGCTTTCTTATAAGAATTAGTATAACCTTTAGTTCTACCAGCTAGCGTGTTAGGTGTTTTTAACTTACCATCGTAGTTAGCGATGTTTACTTTTTCGACTTTTACTCCGAAGATTTCTTCTACTGCTTTTTTAACTTGAACTTTATTCGCTGACTTAGCAACGATGAAAGTATATTTTTTATTTGCAAGTTCTGCATAACTCTTTTCACTTAAAAGAGGTTTAATTATAACATCATGATTTAGCATTATTTATTAGCCTCCTCTATAGATTTGATAGCGTCTTCTGTGATTACCACATTTTTATTAGACACTACTTCATAAGTGTTTAGTTGTGGAGCTGTAGTCACTTCTAGGTTAGGAATGTTTCCAGCTGCCTTTAAAATTTTTTCATCTCTTTCATTAACTACTAATAAAGTTCTCTTATCGAACTTGAAAGTGTTAAGGAAGTTTTGAACTAATTTAGTTTTAGCTTCAGCGATATTGAAGTTATCTAAAACTGTAATTTCTTTTTGAGCAAGCTTAGTGCTTATAGCGCTAATGAATGCACTCTTTCTCATAGTTTTGTTTACTTTCTTAGAGAAATCTCTTGGCTTAGGTGCGAATACTACGCCACCGCCTGTCCATTGAGGACCTTTAGTAGAACCGTGTCTAGCTCTACCAGTATGCTTTTGTTTCCAAGGTTTTTTAGCGTGACCTCTTACTTCACTTCTAGTAAGTGTAGATTTAGTCCCTTGTCTTTGATTAGCAAGATACGCTACTACCACTTGGTGAATTAATGCTTCATTATATGTAGCACCAAATACTTCTTCATTTAGTGTTAATGACTTAACTTTCTCGTTAGCCATATTCACGACATTTACTTTTGGCATAAATCAAACCTCTCCTATGCTTTTTTAACTGCTGAACGAACTCTTACGATTCCGCCTTTATTACCAGGGATAGCACCCTTGATTAATATTAAATTTCTTTCAGCATCGACTTTGAATATTTCTAAATTTTGGATAGTAACTGTTTCGTTACCATATTGTCCTGCAAGTTTCTTACCTTTGAATACTCTACCAGGTGAAGTACCTGCTCCCATACTTCCGGGTGCTCTATGAACTAAGCTGGCACCGTGAGAGTTTCTTTGGTGCTTTTGGTTCCATCTTTGGATAACACCTGTGAAACCACGACCTCTTGTTTTACCAGTAACGTCTACATAATCGCCTGCTGCGAATATATCACATTTCACTTCGTCGCCTAATTTCATTTCGCTCATTCCGTCAAGGGCTATTTCACGGACATATTTCTTAGCTGACACTCCAGCTTTTTTGAATTCACCCATTTCTGGACGATTCTTTAATGATTCTCTAGTTTCTATGAATGCTACTTTAAGCGCATCATAGCCGTCTACATCTACGTTTTTCTTTTGAAGAATCACGTTAGGTGTAGCTTCCACTACTGTCACTGGAACGATCGTGCCGTCTTCTGCGAACATTTGAGTCATTCCGAGTTTCTTTCCTAATATTTCTTTTTTCATTTTTTAACTCCTAGCATTTTTAATCTTACTTTGATTTTAGTTTTTAGATTTTAATTTTGATATCAACACCAGCTGGTAAATCCATTTTCATTAATGCATTCATAGCTTTGTTATTAGTAGTATTAATATCGATCATTCTTTGGTGAGTTCTGCTTTCGAACTGCTCACGGCTATCTTTGTGCTTATGTGGAGAACGGATAACAGTCACCACTTCTCTTCTAGTAGGAAGAGGGATAGGTCCACTGATAACACAATCATTCGCTTTAGCAATATCTATTATTCTAAGCGCCACTTGATCAAGGATAGTGTGATCGTATGATTTTAATTTAATTCTAATTTTTTGATTAGCCATTTTTTGTTTTCCTCCATTATTTTCTTTCATAGCGAGTGAATATTCTTTTCGAGATATACTGAACTGATTTTTTCATATCGAAGTCTTTCTAGTTCGTTCTGTGGTGAAATCGATAGTTAAGTACTTTTCTAAAACTATATGCCCAGGCATGCTTACGAATCATTTTTCGCAGTCCATATTACACTAGCCCGTGTGTTTAGTCATAAATTTTTAAAAAAATACTGCTTACCAGTCCCTTTCACTCGCCCAGCCTTGATTTTAATAAGGCCTTTTAAGCAAATTAAGTTCTCCCATTTAGCGAATAATGAGCGCTATAATGAGTAACCTCAAACTGCCTGTTCCACAGAATAACCCTATTATACACCCTCTAAAACTTTTTGTCAAGGCTTTTTTAAAAGTATTTTTCTTATTTTTTTACCTCTTTTTTTATAGTGTTTTTAGCCCTAAATTTCCCCTCATTTTTACCCCTATATATAATAGGTAAGAATTTTTTCTTTTTCAGTATATTGTTTTTATTAGTTTTTCAGTTGACTTTTTTGACTCTAAATAATATAATGAAAATAAAAAGAGGTTCTTATGGAAAATATTGAAAATAAAGCCCTAATAGCAGAAACTGCTGCTGAAAATGTTAATAATGAAAATATAAATGCTGAAAATATTATAGAAGCTTCTGCTGCTATTAATGAAAATGTAAAACTGAAGAAAACCCCCGCTAAAAACAGGGTAGCATCTTTCGTGGTAGGAATATTATTTTTTATCGGCTCTTCTCTGTTTACGATCTTTACTAGCATCCCATTGATCCAAGAAGTGTTCAATAAGTCATCTAGCACCCTTAGCACTAACCTATCTAAACTAGTAGCCCTTCTGTTTTTAATCCCAGCTGTCATATCTACTATAGTAAGCGCACCCTGCCTATTATCATCTAGAAAATCGATAGTGAAAGGTGTTAAAATCACATCTTATATTTTACTAGCTTTCGTAGCAGTAAATGTAGTGTTAAATATCATCGCCGGAATATCTGTGGTTTCACTACTTTTATCTATTTAGTATCTAAAAAAGACTCTACTAATACAGAGTCTTTTTTTATTTTTCTAAAGTGACTTCTTCTGCTTTTTCTCCTCCAAGGTCACTTATTTTTATCACTTCTTCTTTTCCATTTTTAACTAGTCTTATTTCATCATTCGTTAGATGCACCTCATCATAGATGACTGGCACTACTTCTTTACCACTTTCATCTATAAGACCGAACTTGCCTGCGTTTTCTACTTTAGCATATCCATTCACAAACACATAGATATAGTCATACTTGTTTTCTACTAGCTCGCTACCATCTTCTCTGATGAGCCCGGCTTTACCATCCAACATAGTTTTAGCTTTTCCGTTAGTAAAATTAGATATGCTATCATATTTTACCTTACATAATTTCACGCCTGTACTTGATACCAGTCCGCAACTTCCTTCTATATGAACTTTAAAATTGCCAATCTTAGTTTTAGATACTTTATCATACTCTTTACCTGAAACATTTTTTCCTTTCTTGTTGATGAAAATATATTTTTCATTTATTTTTGCCAAAAATAAATTTTTGCTTATTTTTATAGAATTAGTATATTTTTCCCTACTCGCTTTTTTCTTAAGATGCTCTTTTTCAAGATTTTTTATTTTTTTATATAGTTCTTCATCTTTTATCACTTCTCCATCCATAGTAGTAAGAAGAATATGGTCTTTATTCATTTTTACAGCTCTACAATCATTAGAAAGAAGCTTATTTCCCTTATAGTCATAGAGCATTGAAGCATTGCCTTCCCATTTTGCTTCATAAACAAGGCCCTTGAAAAAATTTTCAATTCCAGCATATCCTGTCGGAATAATAACTTCTCCATTTGCTTTTATCATCCCGGTTTCCCAATCGAGATTTTGATAATATACTGCCTCATATAATTGATTTGAATAATCCTCTTGTGTTGCATGGGTTGTGCTCAATAGGTCGAGACGAAAATACGTCGTGGCTTCAAGAATTACTTCGCCACGCCTGTTGACCAATCCACAACAGCCCCCTACCCAAAATATAGCTAGCCCATGTTGGAAGCTTTCTATTTTATCACAATCTACTTTGTGAAGCACTTTTCCATTCTTATCCATAATGCCATGTTCTTCATTTTCACTATTTTCATTAATACTATATGTGGTTATTCCGTTTTCAAACTTTCCTATGAAATCATATGTTGCCTTTATAATTTCTATCCCTTTATTGTTTAACATTCCATATAAAGATTTTTTACGCTCCTCTACTTCAAAATAAGTCACCCCATCATTCATAGTTCCGACATCGGCATATTCCCTCTTTGTAAGAATCTTTCCATTAGCATCAATTAGCTTATAATGCCCATCTTCATGTTTAATTACTGCTGCTCCACATGATAGTTCACCTATATCTTCATACTCTAATTCTAGTACTATTTCACCATCTTTATCAATCAGTCCATATGAATCTTCAACGCCCTTTATCTTACAAACATTTATATTTTTTGAAAATTTTCCTACTTTTTTTATTGCATCTTGGTCATATTGATCATAATTTCTCATAAAAAATCTCCTCTTTCCTAATAAAAGTATATCATCTTTAGACTGCACAGTCAATAGTGAAATTTTTCCTATCACTTAT
>CAYJMU010000010.1:8329-15731 GCA_964371605.1 uncultured Lachnospiraceae bacterium | reverse complement strand
CACCTTCTACAGATATTTCTATATCTCCTGCTGTGACGCTTTGGCTTTTAGCTTTCTCATCAGTGAACCACGCGTCTGTGTAAGCAAAAAAGCCTACCACTGCTAACATCGCTATGGATAGCGAAATTAAAAGAAAATTAATTATTTTAGATTTGCTGTTAGTCATCATACATTCCCTCACTTCACCTAGCCATTTACCTTTCTGCTAGGCAGAATATTTATTATACCTTTATTATAGCTGATTTTTTCTGTTTTAGCAAATATATTTTAAACATTTTACTATTTAATATTATATTTCTCTTGCCTGCTTTAAAAAAAGTGCGGAAAATCCACACTTTAAATTTACCATACCGGTTTAGTTAAAGTCATCGCTTCATTATGAAAAGCTTTATCATCTACTACTTTAACACTAATAGGCATCTTAATCACCGCTTTATCATGCATTGAAAATGCACAATTACCCACATCCTTCACAGAAGACGGCATTAGAATATTAGCAATTATTTTATTATCATTTTCTGTTGCCGTGATTCCAGAAAAGAAAGAATGGAAAGTATAAGCTATCTGTGCCGATCCGCCAAAAGGCATCTGAAACTCTCTTCTTTTATAAAATCCAGAGATTTTCACATCTATATCATTAGAGAGTATAGCATTATCGCTTTCTAGAGCGTTAGTCATATAATATCCAAAATGCGTGATATCTACTCCGCCAGCATTGTCTAAATCCGCCTTATAAATGTTTGGCTTAGCCATGATAGCATTCAGTGAAACTTCGCTTATCGGCGTGTCATACCAATATTGATTATTGCTAATATCATTAGCCGCGTCTTCAATATCAGCATTAAGCTTGTAGTCAGAAACATAGAATTTATCACTACTATTTAAAACTGCTAAATTTTTCGTGACACCTATTCCGCTAATAGTAGAATTCATATCGTACATATTTTCGCCTACCCCTAAAGCCACGCTAGAGAAATAGAAAAATTCTAAGTCTGAATCAATATTGCTAGTGATAGAAGAATAACTTGCTCCTTCATTATACATAATCTTAAATCTAGTTTTATCCGCATTAAATATTACGCCTAAATTTTCAAGCCCTACCACATCGGCAGCTGAAGTCAATTTTATATTTGACTTCTCTTTTATTTTTATATCTAGAACCAAATCTTCTGTAATATTTGAAATATGATAACTGTCACCCACTTTTAAGATATTTACCGAACTTATATTCGCAGTTATGATCACTTCATCTTCAGCGTCTACTCCTAACAGAGAAACTATTAGAGTGTCACCAATTATGTAATTTTCGCTTTCTACTGATAATCCTGCATCTAGATTAAACTCAATACTTTTATACATGCTCACATCATCATTCATAATGTTAGCAAGATCTCTTGCCGTGTTAGCAGAAACATTTTCTGACTGGCTAGCCTTCACGCTCATACTCCAGCTATCGCCGGCAGCTGGCACCACTGAAAATGTATTATTGATTTTTTCTAAGAACATATACGATTCACCAGCTACTGCAATTTTCGGCGTGTCATCTATATTCATTAGATAATAATATGGACCAATATTTTCCCATTTATATGTAGTCGCCGTATGCGCTAAAATATCAGCATTTAAAACGCTTGCCGTGCTTTCGCTTCCAGTAAACTCCATTTCAATTCTAATATAAGCCGCCCTGCTGCCTTCATTCAGTTTTACAGTCACATCACTCACTAAGCTGATTTCACCATTCAATACATTTTGGCTGATGAAGTTTTGACTACTCACACCATTTTTATCTGCATCTACACTTATTACACCTATATTATTAGAACTACTGCTTTCCGCTTTATCAGAAATAAACGAAGCAGACAAAATCAGCACACTAACGCTCAGTAGCGCACACATAAAAAACAAACTTAATTCAAGTTTTCTATTCTTTCTTCTTATCATATAAACCCCTATCATCCTAAAATAATTTATTACAAAATATTACTTTTTTCGAATTTTACCATAAAAATGGTAAAAAATCTAGCTTTATTATGCTTTTTCTGTTTTTTTAAATATTTTTTTCTATCACACATATAAACATCTAAATATGCACATATATAAATTATGAAAAAATTTATGTTTGTTTTTATATTTGGAATCTTGTCATTATTAGCTTGGTCTAGCGCCTCTCTTTTTGCTCCCGCGACTGCTAAAGAAACGGATTCAATAAACACCCAGACTATAGCCCTTGATGAAGATGTCACTAATTTTTATCTCATATATGATGAAGATGGGAATTTTTTGCTGCACAGAAGAGAGGTCCAAATTTCCGACCAAATCATCACTACTGAATTTAAGGTATACGAGATCATAGAAATAGACAGTGAAAACAAAAAAGCTATAGCTACCCTTATAAGCGTACTCGCCCCTCCTAAAATAAACACTACAGATCTATCAAAAAATCGTAATAGATCAACGGGTGAAAAATTGATAGGAATGTATATGACGCATAACGCAGAAAGCTATCTTATAGGCGATGGTTATGATAGCATATATGGCGAAGGCGGCATCCACGATGTAGCTAAAAAACTTAGAGATGAACTGGAAAAACTAGGCAGCGAAGTGATTTTAGATGAAACGCTTCATCTCCCCCACGATTCATCAGCTTATTATAGAAGTGGAATAACTGCTTCAAGAATATATGAAAATGAGCCGGATGCACTTTTTGATATACATAGAGATGCTGGTGGCAGAAGTTTATACTTAAATGATAAAGAAGATATATATAAAAGTAAAGTAATGATAGTAATAGGCCAGTCAAATGGTAGCAAAGAAAGAAATCTAGAATTTGCTCTCTACCTTCTCGCTGTAGCAGACGCTATCATGCCTAATTTATTTTTAGATATATACTACGCTTCTGGTCATTACAACCAAAGCATTTCCCCTAAATCACTACTTTTTGAGTGCGGCGGACACACCATGGAAAAAGAATACGTTCTTAATGCAATGCCTGATTTAGCTAAGGTAATATATACCACTTTATACAATACTTATATTAATGAAGAAACAGGAGAACTAACTATTGGCGTAGAACCCACACCCGAAGAAGATAATAATAATGGTTCTAGCAGTGAAGACGATTCTACTAGTGAAGAAACACCTGCTCCAACTCCGCCTGTAGATGATAGTGTAAATGGTTCAACTGATTCAGGAGACAATCTTACAGATGGAGATAAAAATATAAATGATTACCTAGATGATAAAGCAAACGAAAGCTCTAACACAGGACTAGCTATATTGATAGTAATCATAATCACGGTAGCAGTAATAGTAGGTGCTAGATTAGTAAACAAATTTTATGATAGTAAAAATAAACGCTAGCCTTTTTAAAAAAAATATGCTATTATATTCATATCTAAAATTTAGGAGAGCAATTTTATGAATATGGATAAAAGAGAAATGATGGAATATGGTAAAAGATTTTTCCTTACATTTTTAGCTTGTCTACCTATATTCATACTTTTAGACATCTTGCTCCAAAAGCATATCGGAAATATATGGTTAATCATAATATATGCCGTGATAGCTGGCGGAGCATTCTTTCTGGTAGAACTTATCAGAAAGAAAAGATTAGCTAGACTAAAAAAGAAATATGAAACAAAGGATGAAATAGTTAATGAAAAGTAGTGGAAGAGTTTTACCTCATAATATAGAAGCAGAAAGCAGCCTATTAGCCTCTGTGCTATTAAGCGCGGACGCAGCCATGAGCCTATCTAATTTAGAAGAGATAGATTTTTATTCCTCAGCGCATAAAGAAATCTTTATAGCCATGAGAAAATTATTAAGAGAAAATTCACCTATTGACTTAGTGACTCTTAGCGATAAACTAGAAACAGATGATAAATTATCTATGGTGGGCGGAGCGAAATATCTTTCTTCACTTACTAACTTGCTACCTAGTGCTAGCAACTATATGGCATATTTAGATATCATAAAAAGAGATAGTCTGCTTAGACAAATCATAGACGCTAGCATGAAGATTATAGACAATTCATTTTCTTCTACTAATGATAAATCAGCATTGTCATTTGCGGAAAAAATGATATTTGACATCGGAAAAAATGAAGAAAAGTCTTCACTAACCCATTTAGAGCCTAGCTTAAATGAAGCTATGGACTACTTCGACCTCATAGCTAGAGATAAAGACGCACTTCAAGGCGTTAAGACTGGATTCTACTCACTAGATAAACTAACTAGCGGATTACATAAAGGAGATTTAGTTCTTCTAGCTGCTAGACCGAGTGTTGGTAAATCAAGCTTTGCGATGAATATAGTAGTCAATATGGCGCTAGCTGGAAGAAATGTAGCCGTATTCAGTTTAGAAATGCCTAAACGCCAATTAGCAGAAAGAGCGTTATGCAGTGTGGCGAATGTAAATATGGCGCTAGCTAAAAAAGGCGAAATGAAAAGTGAAGATTGGAAAAAATTATTCATAGCTAAAAATAAATTAGCTAAAGCGAATATCATGGTAGATGATAGCAGCTTAGTGACCCCTCTTGACCTACTAAGCAAATGTAGAAAGCTAAAAAGAGAAAAAGGCCTAGACTTCATCATGGTGGATTACCTGCAATTAATGAGCTCAGGTGGAAAGAATGATAATCGTCAACAAGAAGTGAGCGAAATGAGTAGAAGCCTGAAAATCGCAGCCAAAGAATTAGGCGTGCCTATTTTACTACTGAGTCAATTATCGCGTGCGGTAGAAACGCGTGCTGGGCACAAGCCAGTGTTAAGCGACTTAAGAGAAAGTGGTGCGATAGAGCAAGACGCGGATATAGTAATGTTCCTTCACAATGCTAGCAGATATGGTGAAAAAGTGAATGAAGCTGAAATTCAAGATGTTAGCCTTATAGTAGCTAAACACCGTAATGGTGCATTAGGAGAGCTTCCTCTGAAATTCATCACTCATAATACTACATTCGTGAATGTGAATAAGGATAGCGATGCAGCTAGCCTAGAAGCTTCATTATCTGATAATGGAAAAATAACTAAAAAAGAAATAGAAAACACTAACGCGCCAGATATGGTAGCGCTAGATGATATGAATGATTTAGATGATATATTCTAAAAAAAGAATCACTGATGAAGTGGTTCTTTTTTTATCTTTTCACTTTTCTTAAAAACAGTATTGAAAACGCTATCACTATTATGCCTAATAACATATACTCCATTTCAATGAAAGCACTTATGCTAGGAATATTTGGAATAAAGAGTATATCATTTTGCGAAGTAAGATTTAGTAAAATATTCCCATTCTCGAAAGTTTTATATGTATTGCTATCCCCCACTCCTATATCTTCTAACCTGCTAACTACATCTATATGTGGATGACTATAGCTATTGTTTAATCCTGCACTATATATCACATACTCTGGCTTAATTATTTCTAAAAATTCCACGCTACTGCTAGTATTGCTACCATGATGACCTGCTTTATATATGTCTATATCAGTAAGTAGATGTAAGTTTTCTAGTTCCACTTCACTACCAGCATCACCAGTGAATAGCACCTCATTATTATTATATTTCAATATTAAAAATGGTGAATAATTGTTTTGGTCACTGTCATAATAGTCTGATTCTGGTGATAAGAATTCTAGTTTTCCCTTGCTGTCATCGCCTATCACTATGCCTTTTTTACTGAAAATTATATTTCCCTTTTCTGCATTCATCAAGTCTATCACGCTTTGGTATATTTGCGTGTCATGTACTTTCACCTTCTCGCCACTCTCGAGCGTCATTTCATCCACTTCAGCCTGCGTATAAACAGTCGGTCTATAAGTATTGATGACATTATAATTTTCATATATTTCAGGCAGTCCCCCACAATGATCTTCATCAGAGTGAGTTAAAATAATGTGTTCTATATTCTTGTCATCTCTATCATAGAAAATATTAGCTTCTAGATATGCTACTAACTCTTCACTAGAACTTTTTGGTCCTGCATCTATCATTATCAGCGTGCCGTCAGTTAGTTCTATAATAGTGCTATCGCCTTGTCCTACATCTAGGAAGTGAACCATCACCCCGCTCTCATCTACATCTATGACTCTTACACTATTTTCTGCATTCACTAAACCTTCTATTTCCGTTTCGAACACAAAGCCTAAACTTCCAGCTACTAACACTATAGCCAGAAAAATTATAACTCTATATATAAGTTTCATTTCTTATCCCTCTATGACTTCTACATCATTTTCGTTTATTTTATTTGCCTTTTTCTCTTTCAGTTTCATCTCTTTCTTTTCTTTTTTTAACCTTAACTGTCTTGCCCAGAAAGATTCTTTTTTCACTTTTAATTTCTTAATACCTAATACTAGCTTTATTTCATCCATTTTAGCCATAGTAGAATCATAACCTTCTTTTATGATTTCTTGCCATCCATCGAGCTTAGTAGACTTAAATCTAGATGTGTCCGCCGTGATCATTATATCACTGAACTCTTCCCCTCTCTGAGAATTAGCTTTTATCCCTATTCTTAAACTCGCACCTAAAACATCCATTAATTTCAAACTATCTGTCCCTTGCGCTCTATTAGGATTCACATCTATAGCTATCACTTTTTCACATCCCATTTCTCTAGCTATATCAGCTGGGATATTATTCATAAGCCCTCCATCCATTAGATGAAAATCTTGAAAAATCACAGTCTCGAAAAACAGTGGCACGCAGCAGCTACCCGCTACCGCCTTCACCACACTACCACTCATGATGTCTATTTCTTTAGCGCTCTTTAAGTCTACTGCCACTGCACAAAATGGTAATTTAAGATCACTGAAAGATATATCACCCATTTCCCTGATAAGTATATTTTCCAGCCCTGCAGTAGAGCTAGGTATAAAAGGAAGCTTACTAGTTTTGATTTCTTTTTCACTGATTCTATGCCCGATTTGTGCTATATCATCTGGAGTAAGTCCGGCAGAATATAGAGCGCCTACTATACTTCCTGCGCTCGTCCCTGCTATGAAATCTGGAAAAATACCATTTTCATTAAGTGCTTTTAGTGCACCAACATGAGCAAAGCCCTTAGTTCCACCACCGCCTAATGCTAATCCTATTTTATATTTAAAACTTTCCTTCTTCTTTCCAAACATATCTATCTCCTAAAATTTATCAAAACTAAAAGGTAAAATTTCTTCTAAAGAAAAAATTTTCACATCTCCTTTAAAGTTAACTACTATTATTTCTGCATCTTTACTCATCAATTCTACCATCACTTGCCTACAAATGCCACAAGGCATGGTAAGCTCTTCTTTATCTGTTAGAATCAAAATTTCTGTAATGTTTTCAGCTAAAACGCCACTAGTTATAGCTGATGATATAGCCACTCTTTCAGCACAAATAGTCCCGCCATAACTAACATTTT
>CAYJMU010000010.1:3055-8319 GCA_964371605.1 uncultured Lachnospiraceae bacterium | reverse complement strand
CGCACCTATAAAATATTGACCACCTGAAGTAGATAACGCGCATCCTACTTTGAATTTACTATAAGGTGCATACGCATTTTCATATGCAGTTTTAGCCATTTCATAAAGCTTTTTGTCTACTTTCAATTCCTCTATTTTTCCACTAATCATTATAATCTTCCTCTCTTTCTCGCTGCATTCATAGGTATATTTGCTTTAGCTGTGAGCGACAAGTCTGCCTCCCCCATTTTGCTAATCATATCATAATATCCTCTACTAGCTATCATACTAGCATTATCTGTACAAAATCTTCTCTCTGGCAAGAAGTATTCTAATCCTTCTTCTGTAGCACGCTTTTCTAGCATATTTCTAAAATACTCACTAGCCGCCACTCCACCTGCTATCGCTATCTTTTTCATCTTATGCTTTTTAGCAGCCGCTATTCCTTTTTCCACTAGCTCAGTGACACTCTCTTTCATCAAACTAGCACAGATATCATCTACAGGGATTTCTGCATTTTTTTGTTTTAAGTTATTTATATAATTTATCACCGCTGTTTTTAATCCTGAAAATGAAAAATCGAATGTTTTAGCTAAAGCATTTGACTTTCTAAAAGTAATATCTGCCTTTCCCATTTTAGCGTGAGCATCTATCTTAGGACCACCAGGATATCCAAGGCCTAAAACTCTAGCCACTTTGTCTAGCATCTCGCCTATAGCATCATCTTGACTAGAACCTATCAGCGCCATACTTTTATAGTCAGTGACCTTCAGTATTGCCGTATGTCCGCCGCTGCATATCAGGCAAATAAAAGGAGGCTTAAGATCACTATTTAGATAGTTTCCACAAATATGCCCTTCTATGTGATTGACTGCAAGAAGCGGTTTTTTCAGCCTGTAGCTAAGCCCTTTAGCAAATGACACCCCCACCATAAGAGCGCCTACTAGTCCAGCTCCGTATGTGACAGCCACGCCGTCTATATCTTTCACTGTTATACCAGCCTCTTTCATAGCCAGATTAAACACTTCATCTATATTTTTTATGTGATTTCTACTAGCTACTTCTGGCACCACTCCGCCAAATATTTTATGAATAGGTATTTGGGTAGAAACTACATTACTTAAAACTTCTCTGCCATTTCTGACCACAGCTATACTAGTTTCGTCACAACTACTTTCTATCCCCACTATTATTTTATCTTTATTCATAATCTTTTCCTTTTATTTTCTCTTTAGATATTCTTCCACGAATGCCTCTAGTTCGCCATCCATTACGCCCGCTATATCACTAGTCGAGTAATTAGTTCTATGATCTTTTACCATTTGGTATGGGCAAAATACATAACTTCTTATCTGACTTCCCCATTCGTTTTTTTCTATATCGCCCTGCGCTTTACCGATCTCTTTAGACCTTTCTTCCTCAGCCAGCAGCTGCAATTTACTACTTAATACCGCCATAGCCGCTGCCCTGTTTTGGATTTGGCTACGCTCATTTTGACATTGCACTACTATTCCCGTTTTTATGTGAGTTATACGCACTGCACTATCTGTTTTATTCACGTGCTGCCCACCAGCACCCCCACTTCTATATGTTTCCACTCTGATATCATCTGAAGATATTTCTACATTTTCCACATTAGAAAGTATAGGTGATATTTTCACTGAAGAAAAAGAAGTATGCCTGCGTTTATTGCTATCAAAAGGACTGATTCTAACCAGCCTATGCACTCCGCTTTCACCTTTCAGTTTGCCATACACAAATTCTCCGCTCACCCTCACCGTCGCGTTTTTTAGCCCTGCTCCATCTCGATCAGTATCTAAAACTTCTGCTTTATAACCAGCACGGTCGAAAAATTTTAGATACATTCTTAAAAGCATATCTGTCCAGTCTTGAGACTCCTCTCCGCCTGCTCCTGAATGAAATTCTAAATATGCATCTTCATTATCATATTTCCCGTTAAGAAGCGTGATTATATAAGTTGATTCTATTTTTTTAGTTATTTCTGCTAATTCTTCTTCAGCTAAAGCTAACATTTCATCATCTTCTTCACTAATGATTTCTGCTAAATTATCTATTCTGCCTTTCATCTCTTCCACTAAATTAACTAATTTCAGATTAAAAGATAGTTCCTTATTTACCTTCCTCGCCCTATCGCCATCACTCCAAAAATCTTCCTGAAGAGTTATTTCTTCTAGTTTTTTTATGCTTTCATATATTTGATTTTTT
Source organism: uncultured Lachnospiraceae bacterium (assembly GCA_964371605.1). Classification (GTDB taxonomy): domain Bacteria; phylum Bacillota; class Clostridia; order Christensenellales; family UBA1242; genus CAYJMU01. Next base: position 6,114 of record CAYJMU010000010.1, on the reverse strand, counting down.
TCAAAGATAGTGGCTGACGCTTTCTAGCTTTTTGCTATTTTCTGCCAGCGATTCTTTAAGCTTAATTATATTCATTTTATCTCTATATTATATTTGTTTTTCATGTATGTCTAATAACTTTTCTATGCTTAATAACACTTTTTCACAATCTTCTAGCGTAGGCATTTCTGCGAAAAATCTTATTACATTTTCACTGCCTGAAAATCTTATAGTAGCCCAATATCCGTTTTCGAAGTTAAATTTAGCACCATCATGATAAGTGATGCCTTCTATTTTCTTATCTGTTTCGAAAACTTTTTTCTCGTCATATACTATTTTAGTTGCACGTTCTCTGTCGCCTTCATATAAGTTATAGGCCTGCTCTATTACTACTGATGGAAACTTAACTTTTTCAGTCAAGTCTTTCACTATGTGAGCATAGCTTTTCTTTTCATAATTAAGCATATCTAAAAGCAAAAACGCTGTCATAATGCCATCTTTAGTTAGAGCGCCTTCACGGTAGCATATACCATTACTCTCTCCGCCTATTATAGCCCTACCGCTTTTAATATGTGGAGAAATGCTTTTGAACCCTACCCCTACTTCTATACACTCTTCATTTAAGTATTCAGCCACTTTTATGTTAAAATTACTCATCGCAGAATTTTTCACCATAGCGCCTTTTTCTTTTTTATTATGAATAAGGTGGTAATATAGCACGCCTAGAACAGTATTACAATCATAAATTTCGCCATCTTTATCTACTAACGTAATTCTATCACTATCACCATCGAAGGCAAAGCCAATGTCAAACTTTTCATTCTTCACTCTTTCTGACATTTTGATTAAATTTTTCAGATAAGGTGCTGGTGGAATGAATTCGAAATATGGGTCTATACTTTCATTCATGATTTCATAATTTTTCAGGCCTATTCTTTCACAAGTATCTATCAGTGTTTTAGTCGCATTTCCATGCATCACATTGAATAGAATTTTAGTATTTTCACTAATATTCTTCTTTTCTACTAAACTTTCTAACATATCAAGATATTTGCTTTTGTCTGAAAGCAAAGTAATTTTACCCTCTTTCACCATTCTTTCATAACTATTTTCAGCTACGCCAGAAATATCCACATTAGCATGTTTTTCTAAAATTCTATTAAAACTATCATCACTATCTTTTCCACCATCAAAAAAAATTTTCACACCATTGTAAATATAAGGATTATGACTAGCTGTAATCACCACCCCGAATGTGTAATATTTAGCATAATAGCTAACTAGAGCGCTAGGAACGCTACAGTCAAATAAGTCCACCTGAAAATCTGTAGCCAGCTCTGCGCCAATCCATTTAGCGAAATTTTCAGACATAAATCTATTGTCATAACCGATCACAACGCTCACATCTTTTAAATTTTCTTCTTTAGCTTTTGCTTTTAGTCCGATAGCTACTTTTCTGATATTTTCTTTAGTAAAATCATCATTCATGATCCCTCTAAATCCACTAGTCCCGAATTTAATCATATGTTATTTCTCCTTACCCTTGTAAACGCTGATGTCATCTCCTACCACGAAATATCCAGTTTCTGCATATTCCATCATAGGTGCATCGCTATGGCTATCTGAATAATAAGTAGCTAGCGGCGCGTCACCATATACTTCCTTATATCTAACTAACTTTTCACTTCTATAACAATTCTTCCCTTTTATCTTACCATTACACATATTCATTCTAGTTCCCATAAAATTCTTTATGTTTAACTTTAGCATGATAGGCGCTAAGAAAAATTCTGGAGAAGCAGAAATGATAAGATCATCTTCTTTCTGGATGTCATAATACCAAGGCTTTATATTAACTATATTTTTCTTCCAAAAATTTTCAACTAGCCTTTCTTTCTTGAAAGTAAACGCTAAATAAATAGAAAAGCTTTGTTTGAAATCTCTTCTGCTTAAAATGTTTAATCTCCATAAAATAACTAAAACTGCTTGGTAAGGAAGAAGAAAAATAAGATATAATCTCCTTATCAATACATAAAAGTAAAACTGCGTATAACTATCATATTTGTAAATAGTTTTATCAAAATCATAACCGTTCATCATATCATTCACCTCTTTTTTTATCTAGTAAGTATCTCTACACCATCATCTAAAATGACGATAGTATTTTCATAATGTGCACTATTTTTCCCGTCTATAGTCTGACAAGTCCAGCCATCAGCTAAGAATTCTACATGAAATCCGCCAGCATTAATCATAGGCTCCACGCATATGACCATATTTTTTCTTAGCCTCATTCCGCTCCCCTTAGTTCCATAATTAGGAATCGCAGGATCTTCATGAAGTTGATGACCTACGCCATGACCAGTGAGAGCTCGCACCACGCTAAACCCATTTTTCTCAGCATGCGTTTTCACCGCGTAGCCTATATCTCCTACAGTGCTGCCTGCTTTTAAGTTCTCTATGGCTTTGAAGAAACATTCTCTAGTCACCCTTATAAGCTTTTCATCTTCCTTGCTAATCTCCCCCACTGCAAATGTTCTAGCGGCATCTGTAATCATACCTTTATATGTCACGCAAATATCCACGCTTAGAATGTCCCCTTCTTTCAGCACTCTTTTACTACTAGGAATGCCATGCACCACTTCTCTATTTATAGATGCACATATAGATGCTGGATATCCTTCATAATTTAATGTGCTAGGAATGCCCCCCTTACTAACTATATATTTATACGCTATTTCATCTAATTTCTTAGTGCTAACGCCAGCTTTTATATTTTCTTTAATGAGCATCAATGTTTCATTTAAAATTTTTCCACTTTCTCTTAGAATGCTAATTTCTTCATCTGTTTTGATAAGCATTTTTACGCCCTCCTTTTTTCCACAATATTAATTAAAACATTATAACATAATTTTTAAAAAATGTGAAATAAAAAAGATAAGATTTTTTATCTTATCTTTTTTATATTTCTAAGAAAATGACTTCAATTATTAAATTTTTAGTGACTTTAGTAGTTAGCGCGTATTCGCTCTCTCCTTCTACCCAATCCACCTCTTCTAATACTCCCCCATCTAAATCTT
>CAYJMU010000010.1:0-3045 GCA_964371605.1 uncultured Lachnospiraceae bacterium | reverse complement strand
ATAATTTTCTATTTCAAGTATGGTTAATATCAGCTGATCATTATAATAATATGATTCTTTATTAAGATTAACGGCATCTTTAGCATATTCTTCAGTAATCACTTCTACATTATAAACTACCGCGCTAAACAATACCTCCACCCTAATATTTTTGATAATATTAGCAGTCATAGTGTATTCATTCTCTAAACTAGCTATTATCTCTTCTATGATGTTAAACTCTTCATCCCTGATGATGATTTTTTCTAACTCATAACCAGCGTTAGCATGCACTGATATTTTGGCATGACTTCCATATTCATATACACCTTTATCTAAAGAAGCATTTCCTGATAAAGCGGTATAACTTATAGTAGCTGAGAAAGTAGCTATCTCGAAAACTCTAACTAATTTGATATTATATTTAACCACATTTTTTTCTAAGTTTATTACGCTACTTTTAGCTTCGCTTCCACTCACAAACCCTGCAAACTCTAAATTTTTTCCACTTTTCACATCTATAACTTCTATTTCAGAAATATGATGCCCAATATTTGCATCTACTGAAAATGAAAAACTTTCTGAGTGTTCCGTCTTAGTCAAATAAGTCACGCTGCCTAAAAGATTATCATACTCAGCCGTCACACTTACTACTATTTTTTCATAATTTGGAGTGATAAGCAGATCGCCAGTAATGTTTTTTATATTATAAACATGCGTTCCATCTGGAAGAAGATTATATAAAACATTGTCTTCATTGATTAAAACTTGCGCATTGTTTATTATAATATAAATATCTAGCCCTGAATAATTATAAGCTTCTTTCGGCTTAACGCTCACTTCCACGCTTCCATTATAAATTGTCGAAGTTCTGTCTAGCTGTACATCTACACCTTCATTTCTAGTGACAGTGATAGTAATATCATTTTGGTCAAATGTAGCAGTAAGATAAATATTAGATAAAACATTTTCTATTAAAGCGCTTCCACTAGCTAGCTCAGCCGCGCTAAAAGTATATAATATTTTCCCGCTTTCATCATTCTCTCTAACTACCAATTGATTAAGACTGTAGCCTGCACTTTCTGCTATAGCTATAGTGATGTCTGACCCAGCTATGAAATATTGAAGAGGCGTAGTATATATTCTTCCGCCTATAGTCACGCCTTTTATGATTTCATAATGCACTAAACTTTCTGAAATCTTTATAGTAATATTTTCAGTTATGTTGTTTATATTTAACCTAAATCCATCGCCTGAGATGATGAGAGATTTAGTGATATTGCTACTAATTATTTCATTCCCGACTTCATCAAATAATGTAATATTGTCTAATTCTAAAGTATGATGCTCGCTAGGATAAATCATCAGTTCTACTCCCAATCCGTAAGAAGTAATTAACTCACTTTCTCCAGATATAGTCACTTCACCGATAGTGCTAATACTCACACTTATATCTATTAGTTTAAACACCCCTCTAATACTCACATCAGAAGATATGCTATCTATCACTATTCCGCTAACTACTCTTTCAGTTGATGAAGATAAATTAGTGACTACGATGTTTACCAGCTCATAGCCCGTAGCAGCCTGACTATCTAACCTTATTTCTTCCCCCTCTATATACTCTCTATCATCTAAAACACTTATCACCCCACCGATGCTTTCTTCTATACTTATTGAAAACGCCTTACTGAAGTGCACTTCTATTCTAACAGCTTTATCTGACATAAATATATCATATTCCGTGATAAGTCCATTTTTAGCTATACTTTCATATGGAACTAGCTCATCATTAAAATATATATTAGCTATTTTAAACGCATAACCTTCATCCGCTACCGTTCTAATAACTAATTTCTCACCTGCAGTGAACTTATTGCTGCTAAGAGAAGCAGTTCCCCCAGCGCCTACCACAGAGATGATAGCGTCATACTCTTCACCAAACTTTCCTTCTATAAGTAAATCGCTAGTCACATTTTCTAGAGTGTAAGATGAATCATATATGGTCAATACTTCTCCGTCTAAATCTAGCGGATTTTTAATAGTGAAATAAGCAAATCTATACCCTGCTAAACTAGAGGCAGATATGATAAGGTCATCGCCATGCTCTACGCTACTACTAGTAGAAACCACGCCACCTATAGAATTAGTCACTGTCACTGAATATGAATTTTTCTTAAATTTAGCTATCACTAATAAATCTTCTATCACATTTTCGAAAACAGCAGCCTCCCCGTGATGAATAACTTTAAGATAGTCATCCTTTTCAATATCTGCATTTTTAGGATAAACATATAACGCATCTAATATGCCGCCGTTTTTCCCAGTTATACTAAAGTGAAGATCTTCACCATACGCCACTTCAGAATTACCACTCGCGCTACCATATATATCTACTGCATCATATAATACATCTAATACTATTCCGCTAACTGCTGGCACTATTGTTAGGTCACTATTTATAGGTTTATTCATTTTAAATAATCCGTCACTACCAATATTTAACACTTCATAAACATTAAACAGGTCGTGAGTTTCATAAATTTCCACCGTTAAAACTTCGAGTCCAGCACTGATAGAATCTATATAAAAACTAGCTTTTTCGCCTTCTCCATATATATCTTTATCTGCTGCAAGCTTCACCCCGCTTACTTCTGTAATAGCTAGTTCATAGCTAGGAACGAATAACACTTCAATTTCTATATTTTCTTTCACTTCTAGTAAAGTATAACTATTATTCTCTACTAAATCTTTACATTCTTTCCCGTTTATTGAAAATGTAGAGACAATATAGCTTTCCTCACTAGGATTGAAACTTATAGCCAAATCTTCGCCGTGACTAATTATGCTATTAACGCTCACGCTTCCGCCTGCCTGACTAATCACATCCACTGAATATGTCTTAGTTCTAAAATACACATCGACAATAATGCCATCAGCACCACCTATCAAAGTATATACTCTGCTGCCTTCACCAACCAAACTATCTATTACATAATCGCCATAAAAATTCACTTCATGAATATACTCACTCTCATGTGGAATTATTTCTAATATTATTTTTTC
>CAYJMU010000009.1:1880-16579 GCA_964371605.1 uncultured Lachnospiraceae bacterium | reverse complement strand
GAAAAACTAAGAGCTCGGCGGCTCAAAAAACTAAGTAAAATTGCACAAAAGATGATAAGGTTTGAATATCAAACTAATATCATCTTTTTTATAATTTCTATTGACAAATGTAAAATTATGGAGTATAATGCGGATATGAGTAAATTCGAGAAGGTATTGCAGAAGCATTCTATATTTAAACTGCTGGGCATAATGTTAGCTATTATGGTCGCAGTTTTGTTCGTCAGTGGTATAGTTGTGAGTTCTATGAATAATAAACAGCTTGATGATTATAACAGTAAACTTGCGGCCGCTTTAGAGGAAGCAAATGATGTGAATGCTAATAGGGATGAAGAAGGCTCAGCAGGTGGAGATGTTGGCGGAGATGACGGGGTTATGCTTTATGATTCAGCTGCGGATGCTATATCTACTGCTTTTGAAAATTTTTACGCGGCAGATAGTTTTGATATCACAGTGACTGGCACTATGGTGGTTAAGACTATGGGGATCACTCTTAATCTGAATGTTAATATGAGGCTGTTTAAATATGAAGATGGCTCTTATGCTGAAGATGTGGTGAGAAAGGTAGCTTCAGGTAATGACTATGGTCAAAACAAAGGCATATTAGCTATTGATAAAGGTGACGGCGTATTATATCATAAAGAATCTACTAAGGTTAATGGCTCTGGGACTAATATTACAGCTGATTATTCAGGAATTAGCTTTGAAAAATCACCTTCTACTAAAATGATTTGTGCACAGAATTTTTATGATATCCAAGAATCATCTATAAAAGAAGAAAAATATTTTGAAAAATTTGGTGATGAATACCATGTAGAAGTGGTGGTTAAACCAGGTATTAGCACCATGAAATATAATAATCTTATCAAAGATATGTTCGGGTCAAAAGAAAATGTTAAGTTTGATAACACTAATGTGACTGCTATTATAGGTAGCGATGGATATGTTAAGAGCCTAAATATGAAAGAGTCTTATGAAACATCTATCAGTGATATTCCGATTTTTGGGACTGCTGATGGCGTTGTGACCACTAATCTAACTTATACATTTAATAGCTGGAATGAAACTCCTAGTGAGCCATTTCCTTCTTAATTAATATAAACTTTTAATATTATTAATTAATTACTTTTAATTTATATGAAAATATGGTAAAATATCATAGAGGTGATTTATGAAGAACGCTTTTATGAAAGGTGCCATATTTTTTTTAATGATTGCTAGTATTTTTAGCTTTTCATTTTTTATAGATGCTGAGAATGCTGAAAGTCTAAGCGCCCAAGAAATAGTATTAGGCACTGGTGGTATAGTGGATGAAAATCTTTATGCTGCGCTATTAGAAGAAAAAAATAATACTAGACCAAACGGTGCACCGTTATATACATCGCTAGATGAGGATGATTTTAAGGATATTACTTCTCTTGATTTAAGTGATAAAGATATTACTACTATCACTGGGCTTAATCGCTTTGATTTAAGCGGGTTAGAAGTTTTGGATTTATCTGGAAACTCTATAGAAAAAATAGTGATAAGTGGTGTGGCGAATTTGACAAATATAATAAGCTTAGATGTGAGTGACAATGACCTTGTTGAATTGGGCTTAGCTACGCATAATGAACTTAATACTTTGAAATTAAATAATAATAATTTAACGCATATAGATTTATCTAAAATCAAAACTAATAACGCGAAAATCATACTTGATAATAATAATTTTGAAGATGCTGCTGATATAATTTTTCCAGATGAAGAATTAACTGGAGTTAGTATAGGGCTTGATTTTAATTATATAGTAGAAAAAATAGAGTCAACTCATAATATAATGAACAATATAGCTTTTAATAATCTTTTGGTTAATAGGGAAAATGCTGAAAATATCAGTTTTACTGGTGAAACTAAGATCTCGCTATTAAGAACTGATGAACTTAGCGATTCATATTCTATAAGTCTATATGATGATGCTACTAATTTAAAGATAGCAGATCTTACTAAAACTAATAGCGAAGTTTTATTAGATATCGGAATATATGAAATAGAAGGAAAGCTATTAGACGGAAGTGATTATAAATTCAAATTTTCAGTGCTTCCTACTATTCCTAAATTTGCTCTTGACGGCGAAAAATTAGATGAGGGGCTTTATTCTCTGCCGCTTGGAATAAAAGTGAATATTTCAGAAGGGTATACTGGCTATTACACATTAAACACTGAAAGCGCTAAAGTGATAGAAAATGGCGAAATCAAGTTAGAAAATAAAGGTGTTTATCATATCAAAATATGGCAAGAAAAAGATGGAATCGCTAGTGCTAAAGTAAGCATAAGCTTAGAGACAACAGATTTTCATAATCCATTCTTAAGTGGGTTAGCTATATTTATGGTGATAGTGATATTTGGTGGAGCAATATATTTTAGGATATATATTAGAAAGAAAGGGTTGCTTCCTGCTAAAAAGAAAAAGGGCAAGAAAAATGGCGTTAAAGAAATCATAGAAGACGCTAAAAGGACAGTAATGGCAGACGTTGAGGCTGAAACCAAAAGCGAGATGATTTATGCTAATGAAGAAAATGGCGAGCAAGCGGTCGTTTCTGAAAATATAGAAGAAATAGAGAAAAAGGTGAAAACAGATGATAAAGAAAGAATGGAAGATTAGAAATGTTGAGATGGTGGTAAGCTTTCTAATTAACGAAAATTTTAATAGAAAAGTTATAAACAAAGCTCTTAAAATGGGGGATGTTAAAATCAATGGAAAAAGAATCAAGGAAGATAGTATGCTAATGCCAAGTGACGAGCTAGTGATTTTTTATAATGAAGCTGATAGTAAAAGTGCTAATAGGGTATTGTTTGAAAATGACGATGTGGTTATAGCGGTAAAAGGAAGAAATATAGTATCAGCTAAGATAGACAAAAGAGAGGATGAGAAAGCTTTCGAAGAAATTTTTTCAGCTAAGGCGGTGCATAGGTTAGATAGAATTACTGAAGGCATAATCATTATGGCTAAAAATGAAGATACAGAAAAAAGTTTATTAAATGCTTTTAAAAATCGCTTGATTGAAAAAAGCTATTTGGCAGAAATATACGGCGATTTTAAGCATGAAGGTGAGAGAAAAGCATATCTACTGAAAAACGCAGATGAAAGCAAAGTGAAAATATATGACACTAAAGTGAAAGATAGCGTAGAGATAGTCAACCACTATAAAAAAATAAAAAGTGCAGGGAATACCAGTTTAGTAGAAATAAATCTAATCACTGGAAAAACGCATCAAATCAGAGCGCATTTAGCTTATCTAAAGAATTTCATCTTAGGTGATAATAAATATGGCGTGAAAGATATCAGCCGAAAATATAAGGCTAAACAATTAAGATTAACAGCGTATAAGGTTAAATTTAACTTAAAACCAACTAATAGACTAAGTTATCTAAATGATTTAAATTTAGAAATAGTTCCAGATTTTTTATCAAATATGAAAAACACTTGATATATTTTTAAAAAACTAGTAAAATGATAAGGTTGAAAAAAGGAGAAATTATGAATATTTTAGTTTTAAACTGCGGAAGCAGCTCTATCAAATATCAATTATTTGATATGAAAACAGAAAGCGTATTAGCAAAAGGCTTATGCGAAAGAATCGGATTAGAAGGTAGCATATTTAAATATGTAGCTAATGGTAAAAAAATCGAGTCAGTTAGAAGTTTACCTACACATAAAGAAGGGGTGGATTTAATTCTTTCTACTCTTCTTAACGAAGAAGAGGGCGTGATCAAATCTTTAAATGAAATCAATGCATTCGGTCATAGATATGTGCATGGTGGGAATATGGCTAAAACTATGTTAGTGACTGATGAACTACTAAAAGAATTAGAAGGACTAATTGAACTGGCTCCACTGCATTCACCTGCTAATTTAATGGGTATCAAGGTATGTAAGGAAATAGCTCATGAAATACCAAATGTGGTGGTTTTCGATACAGCATTCCATTCAAGTATGCCTAAACATGCTTACTTATATCCTATTAGCCAAAAGTTCCATGATGAATATAAAATCAGAAAATATGGATTCCACGGAACTAGTCATAAATTTGTAAGTCAAGAAGTGGCTAAATTGTTAGAAAATGAAAACCTTAAAATTATCACTTGTCATATCGGTAATGGCGCTAGTTTAGCAGCTATCGAAAATGGAAAAGTGCAAGATACTAGTATGGGATTCACTCCTTTAGCTGGGGTATGTATGGGAACTAGAAGCGGGGATGTAGATCCTAGCATCATAGAATTCATATGTAAGAAAACTAATAAAACTGTATCTGAAGTGACTAACATTCTGAATAAAGAAAGCGGTCTTTTAGGGGTGAGTGGTATTAGTAGCGATAGTAGAGATATAGAAGAAAATTCTGCAACTAATAAAGATGCGGCTCTAGCTGCTGAAGTGATGGCTTATAGCATCACTAAATATATCGGTTCATATGCAGCAGTTTTAAACGGTGTTGACGCTATAGTTTGGACAGCGGGCATCGGTGAAAATAGTGCTAGCACTCGTGAAATGGTTATGAAAAATTTTGCATATCTTGGAGTAGATTTTGATTTTGAATTAAACAGAAATGCACCAAGAGGTGAAGTGGTAGAACTGACTAAAAAGGGTAGCAAGGTGAAAGTTTTCATAGTTCCTACTAATGAAGAATTAGTAATAGCAAGAGAAACTTTAGAAATAGTAGAATAGAAAAAAAGCAGCTAATTGCTGCTTTTTTTACGCTCACAAAAAATAAAAAAACTCACGAACATAAATGCTTGTGAGTTATGGTGGAGAATATCGGAGTCGAACCGATGACCCCTTGCGTGCAAGGCAAGTGCTCTAGCCAGCTGAGCTAATCCCCCGTCTTTTAGACAAAAAGATTTTAACATATGATAGGGTCAATGTCAAGCATTTTTTTTTACTTTTTTTAAATTTTTTAAATTGTTGAATTTTTCTTTTTTTTATGCTAAACTTATAAAGTTTAGGAGATAATTATGAATTATAATGAATTAGCAGACTTACTTTTCCCAGATGCAAAATACACTGTGGCAGAGTTAGAAGAAAAGTATCCAGTTAGAAATTTGCCGAAAGGGGGGATAGTGACTAGGTTCGCGCCCAGCCCTACAGGATACCTTCATATCGGTAGCATTTTTACTTGTTTAGTGGCTAGCAGATTCGCCCACACTACAGGAGGAAAGTTTTTGCTTAGACTGGAAGACACTGACCAAAGCCGTGAGATACCAGGAGCTATATCTATGATTTGTGAAGATCTTAATAAGTTTAATATCTTTTTCGATGAAGGTAGAGATGAAGAGGGTAATGACTATGGTGACTACGGCCCATATAGACAAAGTGAAAGAAAAGATATCTATATAGCGGTAGCTAAAAAATTAGTAGCTGAAGGTAAAGCATACCCATGTTTCTGCACGAAAGAAATCACAGAAAGTGATAGAAAGATGCAAGAAATGAATAAAGATATTTCAGGCTACTACGGAAAATATGCTAGATGTAGAAATCTTTCTATGGAAGAAGTTAAAGAAAACTTAGCTGCGGGTAAGCCCTTTGCTATCAGATTAAGAGTGGAAGCTGATTTAAATAAATTGATAATAAAAGATGCTATAAGAGGTGAGTTTAAACTGACTAAGAATGCTAATGATGTGGTCATTCTAAAAAGTGATTTCCTTCCACCGTATAATTTTGCTCATGTATGTGATGACCACTTTATGAGAGTTAATTTAGTGATGAGAGGGGATGAATATATTCCTAGCATTTCAGAGCATATCCAAATTTTCGACGCGTGTGGATTCGACCGAATAGAATACGCGCACGTAGCACCTATAGAAAAGCAAGAGGGAAATACCAGAAGAAAGATAAGTAAAAGAAAAGATCCTGAAGCTAAGGTGAGCTTTTATGATGAAATGGGATATCCATACGCTAGCGTGACTGAATATCTTCTTACTATTGCTAATAGTAATTTCGAAGATTGGCGAAGAGCTAATCCTGAAAAGGATGACAAGGAGTTTAACATTACCCTTAATAAAATGAGTTCGAGCGGTGCTTTATTTGATGAAGTGAAGCTAAATGATGTGAGTAAAAACGTAATAGCTACATTTAAAGCAGCTGAATTATATGATATGATAGTTAGCTGGTCATCAGTGTATGATAAGAATTTAAATGAAATCATTACTAAATACGCTGATTATACTAAAGCTATGCTAAACATAGAAAGAGAGGTTAAAAAACCTAGAAAGGATATAGCGTGCTTTAGTCAAATAGCGGAAGAGTATTCTTACTTTTATGACGAATTAGCAGGCGATTTCGATTATGACTTTGGCGAATTTGATAAAGAAGATGTTAAAGTTTTGCTTGATAGATATGTAGAAAGCTATGACGAAAAAGATGAAAAAGAAGGCTGGTTCAACAAAATCAAATTCTTAGGTGAAGATATCGGCTTTGCTAGCGATATGAAGGAATATAAAGCTAATAAAGAAGGCTTCAAGGGAAGTTATGGTGACACAGCTAGCATCATAAGAATGGCGGTGACAGGTAGGAAAAATACGCCTGATTTATATGAAATATGTAAGCTTCTGAAAATAGAAAGAATTAAAGAAAGATTATCAAAAATATCTTGACAATAAAAGCAGGCTATGCTATAATAACAGCGTGACTTCGGATGGTCCGCTGTTTTTTATGTATATGGCTTATTTACATATCATAAAATTTGCATAGTCAAACATGAACATTTGGGTGAAAAAAATATAGGAGGAGAGTCATAATGAATATCATAGATATTATCGAAAATGAAAATATTAAAAAAGAAATTCCTAACTTCGAAATTGGTGATACTGTAAAAGTATTCGTGAAGGTAGTAGAAGCTGGTAAAGAAAGACTTCAAGCTTATGAAGGTATAGTTATCGCTAGAAAAAATGGTAGCATAAGAGAAAGCTTTACAGTTAGAAGAATTAGTTATGGTATAGGTGTAGAAAGAACATTCCCTGTTCACAGCCCTAGAATCGATAGAATCGAGATAGTAAGAAAAGGTAAGGTTCGTAGAGCGAAACTATACTACTTAAGAGAAAGAACAGGTAAAGCTGCTAGAGTTAAGGAAGATCTTACTAAGAGAAACAAGTAATATAAATGAGCGTGATAAGCGCTCTTTTTTCTTTTTACTTGCTAAATTTTTTAGTTAGTGGTATAATGATAATAGGATAACTAGGAAATCGCGGGGCGAGTGATCGCCGTGAGGAAAGTCCGAGCATCATAGAGCAGGGTGCTGGTGAAATGCCAGTGGAGGCAACTCTAAGGAAAGTGCAACAGAGATTAGACTGCCGATTTTTCGGTAATGGTGAAATAGTGCGGTAAGAGCGCACTAATAAATATGGTGACTTATTTATTCATGTAAACCCCACCTGATGCAAGGTAGAATAGACGCAAGGGTAGCTCGCCCAGTCTAATACGCCGCTAAATTCTTGTAGTAATATAAGAAGTAGATAGATGATTTCCATATACAGAACTCGGCTTATTGTTGTCCTGTTTTTTAAAATTAAATATATTTGGCTAAAATATATTATGCGAAATATAACTAAACTAAAAGTGCTAGTGGGTATGCTTATGATTTTAGGCATGATGATCGCGGCACTTTTTTATATTCTTGATCTGCTTGATTATTTGGTGTATGTGGCAGGAGCACTTCTGTCTATATACCTATTTTTCAAGGCGTATTTGTATGATAGTGATTCTTCTTTTACGCATGGCTTATTAGTGTTTTTTTTATCACTTGGCAGTGTGATAAACTATATATTTGGCTGGGTTTGGCAGATATATATACTAATTTTGTTGATCGCTATCATATTATCAAATTTCTTTTCACTGCTAGTATATCATTCAGAAATCAACAAAAATTTATATAATATTACATTCGTAGCTACTAGCTTTTATATTATTTACCTTTTTACACTAATTTCTATTTATATATCTATTGCAATTTCACTTTTATATGCTATAATATTTTTAAGAAAAAAATTTTATAGAAGGAAGAGTAAGAAAGATGTTCAAGGCAAGCAAAAATAAATCAAAACTTGAAAAAGATGATATCAGGAGAGAAAGGGCTAAAGAGCTAGAAGATTTAAGGTTAGAAATAGCTGAACTTAAGCTAGAAAACCAAAGGCAAAGCGCGGAACTCTTAAAATATGAAAGCCAAGCTTTTTCTATAAGTAATGCGATCATTGAAGCAGATTTAGCGGCTAAGAAAATCATTGAAAATAGTAAAATAGAATACAGCCTGGAGATCAGTAAGATAAAGGCGCTTTATAGTAAATGGAGCGGGATGTTAAATGATCTATTAGATCTTCATCCAAAACTAAAAAAAGATTATAGCGAAGAGTATATTTTAGAGTCTTTTAGAAGAGCGATAGAAGAAGCAATGGGGCTGAAAGCTAAAAGAGTGGAAGTGAAAAAAACTAGGAGCAAAGAAGACATCAGAAGCATTTTAAAGAAGATGAATAATGAGCCTATGAAATCAAACAAGCCTGCTAATTTTTCGGTAAATAATCTTTCATCAGCTACTACTAGCGTGCATTTAGAGAAGAAATTATTGTCTAGAAAGGAGAAGCCTTCTACGGAGGCTAGCGAAAAACTTAAGCTTTCTGCTGAAATGAATAGAGAGAAAATGAGGGTGGACGGGCTGAAGCCTAAGATTAGACCGATATTCGATATAGATGAAGATAATGATGGCAGATATGAAGATTTAGTAGACAAATTTTTAAATGATGTGAGCATGGGCGAAGATAGAAAAGCCCCTTATGCAGCTAAGAATACATATGCTAAAAAGGATAATGGTTTTGATTTGCAACAGGCAGTCACTCCTAAAGATAGTTTAGAGGAAATAATGAAATCATTTAATCTTTTAGATGATTGAAAATTCACTTGACTTTTTCTCTTATATATTTTAATATATATTAGGTGATATTATGGAGAAAGGTATGCGAGAAGGTGGCGTTGCAGTTTTAGATATAGGTACTAAAGAAGTTATCGCTCTTTTTGGTGATGAGGGCATATATGACAGCTTTAAAATCAAGGGTATGGGATTAGCCCCATATTCAGGTTATAGTAGTGGAGAATTTTTCGATTATAATGACCTTATTAGTGCGATACATAAAGCGCTAGATAGTGCAGAAGAAAAAGCTGGTGAAAAGATTAAGAAAGTTTTCATTGGCGTGCCGGCAGAGTTCGTGAACATAGTAGTTCGTAATATTCCTATTAATTTTTCTAAACCTAGAAAGGTTAAACAAAGCGATATTTCAGAGATAATTAGAAGAGCAGAAGAAAGCATACTAGTTAAGAATGATATCATCGTGAATTATGCTCCTATATATTTTCTATTAGATGATAGCGTGAAGACGCTTTCGCCTATCAATGAAAAGGCTAGCTCTGTGATGTGTAGAATATCAGCTAATATAGCTAAGGGAAAATTCATCAGAGAGGTAGGAAAGGCGGTATATGAATTCGGAATAGAAGATATATCATTCGTTTCAGAAGATGTGGCGAAAGGGCAATATTTGCTAACTAAAGAAGAAAAAGAGAAAGATAGCATCATCATAGACAGTGGGCATCTAACCACTACACTATCTATGCATAAAGGTGATGGCGTCACTAATTTTCAATCAATATCTTTAGGTAGTGGATACATAGCGTGGGATTTAATGGAAGTATTGAAAGTGAAAAAATTCCAAGCGGTAGAAAATCTCATGAGAAGCGCATATCTAACAGTAGATTATACTGATCGTGATAGATATAATTTAGTTATAGGAAATGAGCCAAAGGCGGTTTCTGCTAAATTAGTAAATGAGTCTATCGTGACAGGCGTGAAAAACATAGGTATGAGAATAAAAAACGCATTAGAGCAAATGCAAATCACAAGATTAAATGATATTAATATATATCTCACCGGTGGAGGCATAACATTGATAAAAGGCGGAAAAGAAGTCTTAGGCAATGAACTGGGAAAAAGGGTGGAGATATTGTCACCGAAAATGCCTCAATATAACAAGCCGTATTTTAGTACAGTATTTAGTTTATTAAATTACGCATTAAAAGAACAATCAAAAGAGAAAGGGAAATAAGGAGAAAAAAATATGACAGATTTTAATGAATATTTCAAAAGTTTACCTATTGCAAATATTAAAGTAATTGGTGTAGGTGGCGGCGGTAGTAATGCTGTATCTAGAATGGTGCAAGACGATTTCGCAGGGCCTGAATTCATAGCAGTTAATACTGATAAGCAAGCTTTAATGTTAGCTGAAGCTACTACTAAAGTCCAAATCGGTATCGAACTTACTAACGGACTAGGTGCGGGCGCTGACCCTAAAGTTGGTACTGCAGCAGCTGAAGAAAGTAAGGAAGATTTAGGAAGAGATATAGAAGGCGCTGATCATATATTCATCACAGCTGGTATGGGTGGCGGAACAGGAACAGGTGCTGCTCCAGTTATAGCCCAAATGGCTAAAGAAAAGGGCATTTTAACTATAGCTGTAGTGACTAAACCTTTCGGGTTCGAAGGTAGAGCTAGAATGAAGAGTGCAGAGCTTGGTATAGAAAATCTTAAAAAGTTCGTAGACACACTAGTTATCATTCCTAACGAAAAATTAAATGAAGTTATGCCTAAAGGTAGTTCTCTTTTAGATTCATTCTATTTCGCGGATAAAGTTCTTAGACAAGGTATTCAAGGGGTGAGTGATCTTATCTTGAAGCCGTCTATGATTAACCTTGACTTCGCGGATATTAGAAGCGTTATGAAAAACAAGGGATATGCTCATATGGGTATAGGTAGAGCTAGCGGCGAAAATAGAATGACTGACGCTGTTAGAAATGCAGTGGCTTCTCCATTACTTGAAACTCGTATAGAAGGCGCTACTGGCGTGCTGCTAAACGTGAAGGGCGGTATGAACTTAGGTCTTGATGAAGTGACTAGTTCAGTAGGCTTAGTTAGAGATGTGGTAGATCCTAGCTGTAATTTGATTTTCGGTACTAGTATAGATGAAAACATAGGTGATGAAGTAGAAGTGACTATCATCGCTACAGGCTTCAATGGAGGTTCTTTCGAAGAGCAAGAAACTGAAAAAGAAACTAATTTCTTCGGAGCTATGTCTTCAGGGGCGGGCATGAGTGCTAACGCATTTGAAGAAGAAAATAATTTCTCTAATACTTTTGCGGCTAAAAAAATATATGAAGAAAATGAAGATGAAGTGGAAGATGATGATTTGCCACCATTCTTAAGAAAATTAAAAGGTAAATAAATTTAAAAAAATGACTAACGAAATGTTGGTCATTTTTTTAGTTCATTTTTTATTTCTTTTATCGACAATATGAAAACTTTTATTACTTTATATTTAATTTTATTTTCTAAAAGCTATGCTAAACTACTTCAGGGTGAAGCTTGATAGTTTATATAGAATATGTGTTTTTAGAAAATTTTATAATTAACAGTTTGATTTTTTCTTCTGCTATGAAGTTAATAGCCGTTAAGGTGAAATTAAGAAAATTAATCATAGCTGCTTTCATTGCTGCGCTAGTATCAGTCTTTTATCCTTACATAGAAAATTTCATTTTAGAAACATTAATTAAGATTTTACTTTTATTAATCATTAGTATGATAATTTATACTAAAGGTGAAAAGTTTTCTAAGCTATTACTCTCTTTATTTCTAACCACAGCATTTTATATAGGCATCACGCTAGTATTTATTCATCTGTTAGGAGTTAGTGATTCTATGATAATCTTTTTCAGCATAGTGAGTGGAGTGGTAGTATTTGTAATATTAAATCATGTGCTAAGAGAAGTTTTCAAAAACCTAAAATTAAGTAAATTTATTTTTCGATTAGAAATTTTTCACAAAGGGGTAGCTTATGATTGTAAAGCATTTTTCGATAGTGGAAATCATCTTAAAGACGAGTTTACTGGAAAAGGTATAGTGGTAATGAATTTACTAGCCGTTGAACAAATATTTCCGAAGTTAAGCAGTATGGATATGCTAGTGAAAAATTTTGAAAAGATGAAAGATGAAAATGGTAGAGAGAAAAAAGTATTGTCTATTAGTGGAAAAGAAGTGAGCATGCTGATTCTAACAGTAGAAAAACTGAAAGTCATAGGAGAGGGCAAGAGTTTAGATTTTAGAGATGTGCCATTAGGAGTGTCATTGTCGCCACTTTCTAAGGATGATAGGTATAAGGCATTGATAGGCGCTGATTATGTTTAGGGGGATAAAATTATGAAAAAGTTAAATCTGGTAAAACTACTTAAGAGAATAATTTTCGGAATCAAGTTCAAAGATGAAGAAAACTTACTATTTTATCTAATGGGAAATGATGCACTTCCATCGCCTTTATCTGCAGAAGATGAAGAGAAGTTTATAGCCCTTATGAATGATGAAAGAAGTAAGCATAAGGCAAAAGAAAAGTTAATAGAGCATAATCTAAGATTAGTAGTATACATCGCTAAAAAATTCGAAAATACTAATACTTCTATAGAGGACCTTATTAGTGTAGGAAGCATAGGTCTAATCAAGGCGATCAATTCATTTGATGGTGAAAAGCAAATCAAAATAGCTACATATGCTAGTAGGTGTATCCAAAACGAGATATTGATGTATTTAAGAAAAAACAGCAAAACTAACAGTAATATATCACTAAACGAACCTATTAAAAGCGATGGTGATGGAAATGAACTAGTAGTAGGTGACCTTATAAAGTGTGATGAAAAAGATGCGCAAGAGTTGGCAGAGCAGTCACATGAAAAGAAGATGCTGCTATCACTATTAAATAAAATGCCAGAGCGGGATCAAGAAATAATTAATTTAAGATTTGGGCTAAATGACCATGAAGAAAAGACGCAAAAAGAAATAGCAGAAGAATTAAATATTAGCCAAAGTTATATCAGTAGAATTGAAAAAAAGGTGATAGATAAACTGAAGAAAGATTTGCAAAAATACGCCTAAAAACTATTTTCATTAAATGCTTGAAAATAATCAAATAAAATGATATATTTATTATATGAAAACATATGTAATAGATTTAGGCTCTAGTAGCATTTGCGTATTTAAAAAAGATTATGGCATCATTTTAGAAGAGCCTTCTTTAGTAGGTATGAAAAATGGACTGAATGGCGAAATAGAATATGCAGTATTTGGTGATAATGCGAAAAAGGCGTTGACTGAAAAAAGAGAAAACCTTCTAGTAGAGTGTCCTATAGAAAATGGAGCTATAAAGAATCTTCATGCTGCTATAGCTCTGACTGATCATTTTTTAAGATTATCAGAAGCGACGGGCAAGTTTAATTTAGTTTTTCTAATAGACCCGACTTTAAGCGTAGAAGAAAAAAACGCGTTTAGAGATGTAGGCTATGCTTCGGGTGCTAAAAAGGTGAAATTAGTTTATTCACCTATAGCGGCACTAGTTGGCATGGGGAAAGATTTGTCTAGATCAGAAAGCGTATTAGCTCTTGATATAGGTGGTGACAAATGCACTGTGTCTATAGTGAAGGGTGAAAATATCATTGTTTCTAATACTATATTAGTAGGCGGAAAAATGATAGATGCTGCTATAGGAACACTTCTAAGCAGAAGAATAGCTTTCAAAGTCACTGCTAAGCAAGCGGAAAAATTAAGACTAGATATAGGAAGTCTGCTTAGAAAAAACTTCAAGCAAACAGCGGTTAGTGGTATAGACCTGAAAAGTAATACGGCTAGAAAAGAAGTGATTACTAGTGAAAATATAAGAGAAACTATATTATATTACTTCAATCAAATAGCTAGTCTTATTAAATACACGCTTAGTCAAGTTTCTGATGACATGGCTAGTGAAATCATATTAGATGGCGTGTATGTTTATGGCGGACTTTCACACACAGAAGGCATAGAATTGCTTCTAACTGAAATACTAAAGATGCCTGCCTATATAGTAGAAAATAGAAATATTATAAGCGTATTAGGTGCAGGTAGAATGCTATTAAGGAAAAACTTTTTTTAATACTAAAAAAATGAGATATATTACACTATAATTTGGGGGAATTATGAGTAGAAAGATAGTCATTACTAGCGGAAAAGGTGGAGTAGGAAAAACTACAGTCACTGCTAATTTAGGCAGGATGTTAGCTGAAAAAGGCTACAGGACTATAGTTTTAGATTTAGACATAGGTCTGAATAATCTAGATTTACTTTTAGGCAGTGAGAATGATGTGGTTTATGATATTATAGATGTGATAGAAGGTAAATGTAGATTAAAGCAGGCTCTGGTTCAAGATACCATAGAGCCTCTTTTATATTTACTATCTAGTAGCAAACTTTTTTATTCTAAAAAGGTGAATTCAGCGAGCATAAAAGATATAGTGGACAATTTATGTGATAGCTTCGATTATATTTTGTTTGATTGTCCGGCTGGTCTGGATGCGGGCTTTCATAGAGCGGTGTTTTCAGCGGAAGAGGCGATAGTGGTGACCACTAGTCATCTAAGCGCTCTTCGTGACGCAGACAAGGTTCTAAGCGCGCTAAAATCATATGATATGAAGCAGTCTAGAATAGTATTAAATCGTGCTAGAGGGGATTTAGTGGTGAGTGGTGAGATGATAGATGAAGATAGAGTTTCTGATCTGTTAAACTGCGAACTTTTAGCTATCATTCCTGAACATGACGATATTCAGCTATCCACTA
>CAYJMU010000009.1:0-1870 GCA_964371605.1 uncultured Lachnospiraceae bacterium | reverse complement strand
CACTAGATATGCTAAGGAAGATGATTTATATTTAGCCTTTTCTATGCTAGCTGATAATATAATCAATGAAACATCTTACATATTTGATTATAAGAAAAAATGGAGAGGTATATTCGGAAAATTAAAAAGGCGAATAAGGAAAACCGTTTAGTTAATAAGGGGGGGATATGAAATTTTTAAAAGGACAGGCGGATATTAATTTAGACAGGCTTCAAAATGTGATCAGTAGTGATAAAAAAATAAATCCGCAAACTATGAAAAAAGTTTTAAAAAGAGAGCTTTTTTCGGTGCTGGAAGCATATAGTGATATTCATGAAGAAGACTTTCTTTTCGATATCAAGGTAGATGATTATGGTGATTATATATTAATGATGAAGGCTAAGGCGGTCAGGATCAAAGATATAAAAGTGCTAAACTAAAAATACTAGCATAAAATATTTTATGCCAGAAAAAAAGAGAGATGGGCGATTTAGAATTTGCCCTTCATTTTATATATGTGCTGTAGTATTCATTTTCTATGGCGATTTTTCATTTTTCTTGATATTTTCATTATCTATATTTTTGCATGAACTTATGCATTATTTTATGGCATCCACGCTAGGATATAAGACTGAATCATTTAGTTTAGCGGCATTCGGCGCGCGACTAAACTTAGATACAGAATTTTTAGATAGTAGGGATGAAGTTTTGGTGGCGATAGTTGGTCCGCTTTTTAACCTCCTTCTTGCAGTAGCGTTAGTATGCTTTTGGTGGATATATCCTATATCATATGCTTATACCGATCTGATAGTGAGAGCTAATATTTATATATTTTTAGTAAACTTACTGCCAGTATTGCCCCTTGATGGTGGGAGAGTGATTAAGGGATTATTTTTTAATAAGAATAATGAAAAGAATTTGAAAAAGTTTTTTTTCATAATAAGTTTAATATTATCAATCATTTTCTTCGGAATATTTTTTTTAGTGAAAAGTAGCACATCTTTATTTTTAGCGTTGTTTTTATTAATTAATTTATTTGAAAATCGGAAAAATGGAAAAATTTTAGAATTTGGAAAAAAGTTCAGTAAAAAAGTAGGAAATAAAGGAAGAGAGATAAGATTTTTTAAATTTGAAGAAAACGCTACACTTCTTCAGCTATACAGAAAAATAAGTGAAAAGTATTATACTATATTTATAATTAGTAGTAGAGGAAAAAATATAGAAATAAAAGAAGAAAAATTATTCTTATTATTACAATTAGCTTCCCCTAAAAAAAGAATATATGAATTGTTCAAATAATGATATTAAAAATTGATTTTTTTCAAAAAATTGTATATAATAAACTTATGGAAAAATCAATAGTTATAAGAGGGGCGAATGAAAACAATCTAAAAAATATCGATTTAACATTACCCAGAGATAAGTTTATAGTGTTTACAGGAGTGAGTGGTAGCGGGAAAACTACTCTTGCTTTTGATACAATATTTGCAGAAGGTCAAAGAAAATTTATGGAGAGCTTAAATACATATGCTCGCCAATTTTTAGGGCAAATGAAAAAACCAAATGTAGAATATATTTCAGGGCTTAGTCCTGCTATCAGTATAGACCAAAAAACTACTAGCAATAATCCTAGAAGTACGGTCGGAACGGTGACTGAGATATATGACTATTTGAGATTATTATTTAGTAGCATTGGTAAGCCACATTGCCCGAACTGTAAAACACCGATAAAAGAGCAAAGCATAGATGAAATAGTGGACAAAGTTCTTAATTTCGGTGAAGGGGCTAAAGTTATCATTTCTTCTCCAGTAGTGAGGGGGGAGAAAGGAACTCAAGAAAAGCTACTTGAAAGCCTAAGAAAAAGTGGTTATGTGCGCGTGGTGGTAGATGG
>CAYJMU010000008.1:10322-17048 GCA_964371605.1 uncultured Lachnospiraceae bacterium | reverse complement strand
AGAAATGGTGGTTTTAGAACTAATACATTTGCCTTTCTATCTAATTTATTCAATCCCCCATTTAGAAATACAGACACATATTCAGATATATATGTAAATATAGACACATATAAACCTATAAAAATAGAAAGTGAATTAGAAAATCCGAATGAGGATATTGTAAACGAAGAATATTTAAATGAAGAAAAGGTGGATGAAGATATAAGTGAAGAAAAAAAGACTGAAAAAAATTCATGTACTTTTAATTCTTGCTCATAAAAAAAAAGACAAGATTATTTCTTGTCTTTTTTCTTTTCTTCATTCTGAAATGATGATGGAAATGTATGTCTTTCGAAATTCGCATTTATTCCTATGTCAACTTCATCTACTATGAGCGATGATTTTCTTATAGATGAATATCCATATTTCTTTCGAATTTTATCTACAGCTTCTTCCACACCCTTTCTTTTATCTTCCACCTCTACAGTGTTAAATAAATCAAACTGTGCATTTTCATTTTTTCCTATATCATATACTCTCACGCCTAAACTTCTGATCGGTTTATGGAAATGATAATTTTTTTTGAAAATATTCATAGCTAAAGTAAAAATAGTTTCACTACTAGAAGTAGCATTTAAAGATTTTTCTTGGAAGCTATGCCACTCTAGATCAGCATCCCTTACACTCACGCCTATACCGCAGCCTTTTAATCTTTTCTCTCTAAGCCTAGTGCCTACACTGTCACTTAAAACTAAGAAAACTTTTTCTACATCTGCTAACTTATTTATATTTTTGAAAAGGGTGGTAGAGTTTCCCACACTTTTTATCTTATCTCTTTCACCTACTAGCTTTACTTCTTCTTCGTCTTCACCTATAGCATATCTAAAAAGATCTTCCCCTACCTTCCCGAATTTTTCCTTAAAAAAAGCTTCTCCCGCGTCAACTATATCGAATATATTTCTAATGCCTAATAGTTCTAACTTTTTCTGCGTTTTTTTTCCTACCATTAACAAATCTTTAACTGGGGTAGTTTTCATTATGCTAATATAGTTTTCTCTATCTATTATGGTAGTAGCATCTGGCTTCTTCATGTCGCTAGCTAGCTTAGCATATATCTTATTGAAACTTATCCCAACACTAACCGTTAGTCCTAATTCAGCTTTCACTCTTTCTCTAATTTCATCAGCTATTTTTTTTGCGCTGCCGAAAAGTTTTATAGAGTTTGTTATATCTAGCCAGCACTCATCTATTCCGAATGGCTCTACCCTATCGGTATATTCTTCATATATTTTTCTAACCAATCTGCTATATTTTCTATACGCCTCCATATCTGCGCCTCTAACTACTAAGTCTCTACATTTACTAAAAGCACTCATCAAAGGCTCACCAGTCACTATACCCTTAGCCTTAGCTAGATTATTTTTAGCCAAAATCACTCCCCTTCTTAAGTTAGGGTCCCCACTAATAACCATAGGAATATTTTTTAGTTCAGGTTCTTCAATGCTAGCTACACTCGCATAAAAATTATTCAGATCACTATGAAGAATGATTCTATCGCCTTCTCTTAAACTGATATCCTTCACACATTTCTCCTTATTTCTTCGCTGACTTTTTCTCTATAGGATAAGTAAATTTTTTAGGCTCTAATTTTCCTAATGTAGAAAGGATGAACATAGCTATCCCTAAAAATACTAATAAGATGCTTAACACTTGACTCACCCTGAATCCACCACCCCATAATGAATCTGATCTAAATCCTTCTATGATAGCTCTCACCAGTCCGTATAATATTAAATACATAGAAGTGGCAGTTCCTGTTTTAGCATTACTTCTAGCCACGAAAAACAAAGGAATAAACGCTAATGTGTTCCAAAATGACTCATAGAAAAATGTAGCCTGAAAGAAAGCATTTTCACTTTCTATGAATACTGCGAAAGGAAAGAATTGAAGAGCTTCATTAGTTATCAATTGGCCATAAGCTTCTTGGTTTAAAAAATTCCCCCATCTTCCGAAAGTTTGTCCTATGATCAAACAAGGAACTATCACATCAAATAGCGTCAAAACATTCACCTTTTTATTGTAGCAATACACACCTATGACTATAGCTGAAGCTATGATGCCGCCATATATAGCAAGCCCACCATTCCAAATCTCGAATATTTCTAAAAATGTCCAGCTTCTACCACTAAAAATCACATAGTATAACCTAGCACCTATTATAGCTGCTGGAAAAACCATCAGTAGTAGCGTATAAGGCATTTCTTTATCAAACCCTTTTTTCTTGAATAAATATGTTAAAACTAAAAAGCCAACTAAAAAGCCTAAGCCTATAAGCAATCCATAATAATGAATTTCTAAACCAAATAAATTGAAAGTATTATTTAAACCTAATAGCTGCATAAATATCTCCTCTAATAATTATATTATAACCAGTGAAAAAAAATAAGTCAAACATAAAAGTATGATTGACTTATTTTATATTATTTATTGGCTAGTTTCGTCTGCATCCACTATCAAGCTTTCTGTCGTAAGCATAGTCGAAGCCACGCTGCTAGCATTTTCTAATGCCGATCTGGTCACCTTAGTAGGATCTATGATCCCTTCTTTAAACATATTAGTATATCTGCCATTAAATGCATCATAACCGAAATTAATATCAGTATTATCTAATATCAGCTCTACCACTTCATCTGGATCTTCACCTGCATTTATAGCTATCTGTCTTACTGGAGAAGATATAGCCCTCATGATGATTTCCGCGCCTAGTTTTTCATCCCCCTTAAGAGTATCTACTAACGCCTTCACCTTTTTAGTAGAAGATACTAGAGCCGTGCCGCCGCCTGCTACCACGCCTTCTTCTACAGCACTCTTAGTAGCGCTCAGCGCATCTTCTATTCTAAGTTTCTTTTCGTTCATCTCCACTTCAGTATTACTACCTACGCTGATTACTGCTACCCCACCACTTAAGCTAGCTAATCTTTCATTTATTTTCTCTCTATCAAAATCGCTTTCGCATAAGCTTAATTTTTCTTTCAAGAATTCTACTCTCTTTTCCATTTCATCTGCTTTATGCGCGCCTTCAATGAATGTAGTATCTTCCGCTGTAATTCTAACCTGCTTAGCAGTTCCTAAATCATCTATAGCCACATCACTTAGCTTAATGCCTACTTCTTCACTAACTAACTTAGCACCCACGCTAGCTGCTATATCTACTATCAGCTCTTTTCTATTAGGTCCGAATCCAGGAGCCTTCACTGCTGTACAGCTAAACACTCCTCTGAGTTTATTCACCACTAGAGTTTTCACTACTTCACCATCGAAGTCATCTGCTATGATCACAAGTTTCTTGCCTTGTTGCATGCAGGCTTCTAGTATAGGTAAAATTTCATTTATGTTAGATATTCTTCTATCACAAATCATGATCAAAGGATTGTTTAAAACTGTATTCATTTTAGCCATATCGGTAGCCATATATGGTGACATGAATCCTCTATCTATCTTCATACCTTCCACCACTTTCAGTTCAGTATTAGCAGACTTGCTTTCATCTATAGTGATAATGCCATCTCTACCCACTTTTTCGAAGGCTTGCCCTATTAGCTCGCCAATATTAGCATCGCCAGAACTGATAGTAGCTACTTTTATTATATCTTCATTAGTTGATATAGTTTGAGTCACATCTTTTAAATGATTCACCACCACATTCACTGCTTTATCTATCCCTTTTTTTAGCATGATAGGATTAGCTCCCACATTTAGCGCGCCCATACCTACATTGATTATAGATTGGGCTAAAATAATGCTGGTAGTAGTTCCATCCCCCGCGTCATTATTAGTTTTAATACTTACTTGTTTTAATAAACTCGCGCCCATATTTTCAAACGGGTCTTTTAGAACCACATCTCTAGCAATAGTCACACCATCATTAGTGATAAGCGGCACATCGTAATCTCTAGACAAAACTACATTTCTACCTTTAGGACCAGCAGTGATTTTCACCGCGCTCGCTAGTTTGTTTACACCTGCTTCTAATTTTTTCCTTGCATAACTTCCAAAAATAATATCCTTAGCCATTTTTTATTCTCCTACTCCTCTATTATCGCAAATATATCATTTTGGTCTATGACCAAAAAGCATTCATCATTCATATTGATTTCTTGTGTGGCGTATTTCGCGAACAATACTCTATCGCCTACCGACACTTTCATCTTTTCCCCCTCTCTACCTTCGCCAGTAGCTATCACTTCAGCAATATTATCAGACGAAGCATTAGAATGAGTTAATATAAAACCACTTGAACTTTTTTTATCTTTTCCTTCTTCAAGCTTTAAAACAACATTATTAAAAATCGGTTTAATTCCCATATTTTCCTCCTAACAAAAATGATTATAACATAAAAAAGGAAAATATCAAAAAAATATGACAGAAAAATTAGAAAAAGAAAAATAAATACTTGACAAATGACTGATTTTTCAATATAATGAGTGAGTAAAGAAAAAACGGACGATTAGCTCAGTTGGTAGAGCAACTGACTCTTAATCAGTGGGTCCTGGGTTCGAGCCCCCGATCGTCCACCACACAGCACGGAAAACCGTGCTTTTTTTATTTTAAATTTTTCTGATTTTTATAAAAATACCCGATTTTCGTAAAAAAGTTGGGTAAAATCTTGGATATGATTTAAGGCAGGATTTAAACGTTTATATTTCATATAAATAAAAAAATGAGCAGCTGCTCATTTTTTTATTTTTCCTTTTCTTCTTCCTTTTCATCTCTCTCTTTTAGATTAAAATATATAGTAGAGCCAGAAACTTTATTTTTTTCAAATATTTCTTTTACGCCTATTTCTAAATTACTGTCTTTTTTTTCTACAGTTATGTTTTCGTTATCCCTTTCTTTAGCTTTCTTTTTCTTATTTTTAAAATAATCTAATATTTCTTCGAATTTCTTTTTCTCTTTAATCACTTCTAGCTTTATAGAATTATCATTTCTCTTTTCTATAGCAGAAACTATATCTTTAGATTCGAAAATTTCTTTATGTTTTTTGTTTTTTATATTCGCAAATTGCAACACATTTTCTTTGTCCACTAATGTATATGGAACTATCACTTTTTTATAGCTATTAGATAAATATTTAGTCATTTCATCCATCCAAGATTTATGAATATTACATATCAGAGAATCATATTCAGCGAATGAGTCTTTATCTTCATTATAGCCAATATTATGAATATTATAATATAAAATAAGCAGGTCCAGTATTACCACTCTATCCCCTCTAAACATTTGAGGATTATCCGCATTTCTATTTCCTTTATGCGAATTTGGAAAATATAATCTGCCCCAATCTATTAAAGCTGATAATTCAGCCATAGTAGCTTTTTTCTTAACCACATTACCAGTATTTTCATGTTCGATTTGAAGAGATTTCAGCGCAGCTAGAACTTTCTCATACCATCTTTTCACATCAGCATAATGTTGATGAGCGTATTCACCTTGTTTGATTTTATTAGAATTAATTAATGCCGCTCCAGCTAAAAGCGTGCTGCCCGCAGACATAGCTAATGCTATCATAGTAGAAAAATCCATACTCCCTCCTTACCTTGTAAATATATTATAGCACAACACCTAAAAAAGTCAATATGCTAATTTTCTTATTATAAAAAAGAGAGCATAGCCCTCTCTATTATGCTTTATATATACTTATATTTCTCTTTCCTGGTTAACTCCCCAGGCTGATTCTAGTCTTCTTTTTAGCATATTATGTTTGATTTTCTTATAATACTCGCTATCAAAAAAATCATTCACATCTGATTTTCTCAGAGATTTAACATAGTAATTAGTTTTTATAATTTGTTCTCTTTTAAAGCATTCTAAAATATTTTCTATCACATCATCTATTATGAGTATATTTTCCGCATTTTCCTTACCATTTAAATAATTAGATATTTCCAGCCCCCTATGTTTATTAGGCAATTTCTTAGTAAAATTCATAGTTTCTCTAAATTCAACATCTCCCCCAAAAAATAAACTGATCACATCTTCTGGATATACCCCTCTAGCACTACTAACCACTAAATCCAAATCAAATGATTTATTAATTTTTTTATTCAAATAGTTAAGCGCATCCACCGCCTCGAATTCAAGATCATAATGTGAAAATCCTTGATTATGAAAACTAAGGCTATTCAGCACACCATCTATATCTAAAAATACATAAAATTTTTCTTTCATATCTTGATTATATCACACTAATTTCAGTATTACAACCCCCTATTTTTCAATCTTTTATGCCCATAATTTTTCTAAATATATTTTATCATTTTTTAGCTTCTTTATGCTCTCATATACCCCTTCTAAATCCTCTCTATATGTGACGCCGAACCACTTAGCCGTGCAGCTGATCACTTTCACCTTCACTCTATTTTCTCCTATCAGATCACTTATCGCATCTGGAAGTAAAAACTCATCACTCTCACTAGGATTTTTGGCTAAAAATTCTTCTCCCTTTTCTGTTAATAAATTAAATAACTCAGGAGTGAATGAAAACATATTCATAGATACTAACGCATTACCATCTATTTCTTTTTCTTCCTTGCCCATTAGTTTTCTGGCTAAAATCTTGCCACCTTCCTTTCTCACTATACTTTCATCTAATTTGATTAAGTTTTCACCTCTACTTAAACATATTCCTCTCTTAGTTTCTCCATGCTCAGATAAAGTATTTTTTACATTATATGCTATAAGTGA
>CAYJMU010000008.1:7827-10312 GCA_964371605.1 uncultured Lachnospiraceae bacterium | reverse complement strand
AATTCTCACCACTTATACGCTCACACTCTTCATAACCTTTCACGAAAGCATCCCTTCCATAAAAATCATCTGCATTGATTATAGTAAAGTTTCCAGTTATTTCATCTTTTGCAGCAAGTAAGGCATGCGCAGTCCCCCAAGGCTTAATTCTCTTAGGAAAAGTTTTTTCTTCATTTTGAAAAACATATGCAACATCTATTTTTCCAGCCATTCTAACACCTATAGTTTCTTTAAACACTTTTTCATTTTCTCTATTTATTATGAATACTACTCTCTTATATCCCGCGAAAATAGCATCATATATCGAATAATCTATTATATAATTTCCATACTCATCCACAGCATTTAATTGCTTTAATCCGCCAAATCTACTGCCCATTCCAGCAGCCAATATCAATAATTCCATTTTTCACCTCTTAAAATAATTATATATAATAATATCACTATAATCAACTAAATTAATTAAATAGTTTGCATTTCAAAAAATATTGTAGTATTATACTTATATGAAAAAAAATATTAAAATTGTCGAAGTGAAGACTAAAAAAGAAAAGAAATTATTTGTTGACTATCCTACTGAGTTATATAGAGGAGTGAAAGAGTATGTTCCGCCGCTTAGAAGTAGTGAGCTGGAGAACTTCGATCCTAAGAAAAACGCATGCTACGATGAATGTGATGTAAAGTATTATCTAGCTTATAAAGATGATGTGATAGTAGGCAGAATTGCGGGCATTATCCAAAAAGCATACAATGAAAAAACTGGCGAGAAAAGAGTTAGATTTTCCAGATTCGACGCGATAAATGACATCGACGTGGCTAAAGCATTGTTTGAAAGTGTAGAAACCTGGGCAAAAGAAAAAGGAATGACTTTAGCTCACGGCCCGTTAGGATTTAATGACCTTGACCGTGAAGGACTGCTTATAGAAGGATTTGATGAAATAGCCACCTTCGAAGAACAATACAATTATGATTACTACCAAAATCTAATAGAAAAATGCGGTTATGAAAAAGAAGTAGACTGGATAGAAAGCAATATCAAAATCAGTGATGTAGAAAATGAAAGAGTGACTGAACTTTCTGAAAGATTAAAGAAGAGATTTAAACTTAAAACTATTAAAAAAACTAACATTAATGATTTTCTAAAAAAGTATGCAGATGATGTATTTGACATCATAGATGAAGCGTATAGCGACATTTATGGAGTGGTTGCATTTAATGACAAAGTAAAAAAACAAATCATTTCTCAATTCAAACTCTTTTTATCTATTGATTTGATTAGTATGGTATTAGATGAAAACGATGAGCCAATAGCATTCGGTTTTGCATTCCCCTCGCTTAGTGAAGTGATGACTAAATATAAAGGTAAAATCAATTTATTTAGCATTCTACCTATTTTAAAGGCGGTGAAGAAACCTAAACAAGTAGACTTAGCACTCATAGGCGTTAGAAAAAAATGGTTATCAAAAGGCGTGCCTGCTATCATTATGAATGAGCTTATTAATTCATTTAAAAAGTTAGGCGTTGAAGCATGTGAAACCAATCTAAACCTAGAAACCAATACTCCTATAGTTCAATTATGGGAAAATATGAATGGTAGACAACACAAAAGAAGAAGAGCTTTTAAAAAAGAACTTTAAAAAAAATGGCTGCAGATATTGCAGTCATTTTTTATTATTCTACTTCCCTTTTCTATTTAGTAGAGTAGCTTTCCATCTTTATAGATTAAAATTAACAAACTCTAAAAAAAGAAATTTAACAATATAGCTATAAATTTTAAAATCACTTGCTCTTTTCAAATATAGTATATATAATTAATAATGTTAAGGAGATAAAATATGAAAAATTACATTTTAACCAGTGACAGTTCTTGCGATTTAAATGCAGGACAAATAAAAGAATATGACCTTAAAATTTTACCAATGAATTTCATAACAGGAAATGGCGAAATTTTAGAAGAAGGAAATTTACCACTTGATGAGTTTTATAGTAGAATGAAAGGCGGCGAAGTTTTCAAGACTAGCATGCTTAATGAAGAAATGGTATATGACTTTTTATTACCTCTTGCTAAAGAAGGAAAAGATATCATACACATCAGCCTTTCTGGCGGAATATCAGGAACAGCTAACGCAGCTGCTAGTGCTGTGGAAAAACTTAAAAAAGAGTTTCCGAAATTAAAAATAGCTTGCATAGATAGTAAGTCAGCGTCATTAGGTCAAGGGCTTCTTTGCCACCACGCTAAAAAAATATGTGAGAAAGAAAGTACATTTGAAAAAGCTGTAAAACTTATAGAAGAGTTAAAGCTGAAAATTTGTCACTACTTTACTGTGGAATCATTAGTTTACCTTTCTAGAGGTGGAAGAATATCTAAGGTTAGCTCTATGATAGGAAATATGCTAAACATAAAACCAATCCTACACGTGAACAATGATGGCGAATTAAAATCACTAACTAAATGTGCAGGAAGAAAGAAAGCTATTAAGTTATT
>CAYJMU010000008.1:0-7806 GCA_964371605.1 uncultured Lachnospiraceae bacterium | reverse complement strand
GCACACTAACAGTTTTCTTTATAGGAAAAGAGAGATAAAAAAAAGAGCAATCGCTCTTTTTTTTAGTTTATGAAAGTTAACGCTAACATTATACCGCCTAACAATAAGAAAATGCTTTGTGTCACTATGAGAGCGACTTTACCTTTACATCTTTTACTAGCACTGAATACTATTATATTAAACACGCCTAAGCCTAAGCCTGCAATATTAAGATAATATAAATATGGGTAAAGTTTAGTCATCACATCGACAAATCCTTGCCCACCTATCATAGCTTTAAACTCTTCATTAAGGAGTAGTAAGCCTAGCGTTAAAATAGCTATCAAGATAAGTATGAAAGACCACACGAATCTTATAACACCTGCTAAAAAGTATGCACCAAATAAAACGGTAAACACTATAGATAATACCATAAAGAATATAGACAATTTTACCATTGGACTGTTTTTAACTGTTTACTACTTTTAGATCCTAACGAATTTACAATTTGCTTCTTAGCATCTTCCCCCGTAGCCGCTTTTTTTTCAACTGAGGCTTCTTCCACTTCTACACTTATAGGCTTTTTATTAATAGAAGTAGGTGTTTCTAAATTTTCATTAGAAATTATTTCTTTATTTTCTTCCATATAATCACATCCTTATATATTATTAATATAATACTATCATTTTTGATTTTAAATGTCAATTAAATAGTAAATATTTTCAGCATCATACCTTTGCTGGATTTAAATGTTAAAAATGATTAAATTATTTTATTTTACACTATTGCCAAAAGTGTCATAATATGCTATAATTTAGAGTATTAAAAGGAGAAATGAAAAATGGAATTTTTAACTAACAATTGGTTATTTATTTTATTAGGTTTAATTCTTGTTGCATGCATTGTAGTTTTAATAGTTCTTTCTGTGAAATCTAAAAAGAGTGCTACTACTACCCCTGCTAAAAAAGAAGAACCTAAGAAAGCCGAAGTAAAAAAAGAAGAGCCTAAGAAAGTAGAAGCTGTTAAAACAACTACTAAAAAAGCTCCTGCCAAAAAAGCAGAAGTTAAGGCTGCTACTCCTGAAACTAATGATGATTCAGGCGTGAAAAAACTTCCTGCTACAGTTGGTGCTTATACTATAGAGTATAATGCAGAAAAGAGAGATTGGTCAGTGACTAAAGAAGGAGCTACTAGAGCTACTAAAAGACTACCAACTAAACAAGAAGCTATGGATTTTGCTAAAAACATCAAGCAATAGTTTACCTTAAAAGCCGCGAATTTTGTCGCGACTTTTTTTATCATAAATTTTTCATTTCTAACATATTTTATATTATGAAAAAGAAAAAAATAAGTGAAGATATCTATGCAGGATATAGAGTGAAAAGTAATAAAAAAATTAAGCATAAAGAAAAGTCATCTAAGCTGATAAAGTTTTTAGTAATCGCCCTAACACTAGGAATTTTATATTTCACTTCTAGCTTGATTATAAATTATTCTGACGTTCTTAATGTAAATATTTTTAGCGCGGAAACTAAACTGCTAGAAAATAGCTATTACTACGGGGTATACACTAAAATGGGCAGCAGTAAAGAAGACATACTAAAAGAATGTACTACTATCAGCGCTAAAGGTGGCGCCGGTTATTTATGGCAATATGAAGACTATTATTATGCTATAGCTAATATTTATCCAGAAAAAGCTCTAGCTGAATCTGTAGCTGAAAAAAACAGTGATAACGGACTACCTTATAGCGTTTTAGAAATCATAGTCCCACCGCTTAGCATAAGCAGCTCACTACCCACTAAAGAAAAAGAATTAATCGATGATAATATAAATTTTTTTATGAACACTTATGACTATTTATATGAATTATCATTAAGTCACGACTCTAAAGAACTTACCTTTTATGATTGCACCACATCACTGAAAAATTTTCAAACTGAGAATGAAAACTCTATAAACTCCCTTATAGATGGTGAAGTGACCACTTCTAGTGTTAAATTAGCATATATGAAAATATATATTACTAATGCTATTGGTAAGATTTCTCTGCTAGAATCCAGCAGTACGCCTAACACCTTTTCATCTATGATCAAATATGAAATGGTTTCACTTATAAGCACTTTAAATAATTTAATAAAAGAAATTAAAATGTAAAATATGCGAAAAAACTACATGAAAATTATGTTAGACTTTAAGCATGAGAATTATGAACAAAATATATGAAAGTCTAGGCTTTCAAGACAAGAACGCAAAATATCGAAATGATGATATCACGCCTATTACTCCAGAAAATAGATATCATCATTTTTCTCGTCTAAACCAAGTAGATATGGAGTCAGAACCAACTAATACATATCACTACCCTTCTGAAAGCAGTGCTTACTCTGGATTAATCATTCATTCACCATCTACCTTCGAAGAGTCTAAAAAAGTAATTTCTTCACTCCAAAAAAAAGAAGCTAGTCTAATTAGCCTCTCCGCTCTCCACGAATCTGAGATAGAACGCACTATATATTTTTTATCTGGAGCTACATACGCCCTAAATGGAAAGATGAATCGTATACAAGGAGATCTATTTTTATTTTCTCCGTCATCACTGAAAATTAAAAAAATTTAATAGAACACATCTATAAGTTTAAGGCCTTTAGCAGGCATCACTTCACCTAATTCATTACGATCTAAATTCTCAAGTGCACGCTTAATATTATTTTCATCTTTTTTCCCTAAGCCTATATCTACTAACACTCCTACTATAATACGAACCATATTATATAAAAAACCATTTCCATCCACTCTAAATCGAATGATATTTCCCTCTTTAATGATTTCTATATCATTAACAGTTCTAACTGTAGTTTTAGGATTACTTCCTTTAGTAGAAAAAGCTATGAAATCATGCTCTCCTATTATGAATTTTCTCGCTTCCTGCATAAGCGATATATCTAAATCCTTATATATTCTTACCATGTTTTTTTCATTTAAAGGCAAAATATGATCACTGACATATATAACGTATTCGTATATCTTTCGCTTAGCTGAAAATCTAGCTGAAAAATCTTCAGCCACCTCTCTAGCTTCTAAAACTTTTAAATCATCTGCTAAAATTCTATTTATAGCAAATGGTAATTTACTCATTTCAAAGTCACTATTTGTGAAAAAATTTGCATACTGATTGACCGCACTAACTCCGCGGTCCGTCCTACCACTAGCGGTGATAGATATATCTTCACCTAAAAACTCAGTCAGCACTTTTTCAAGCTCGCCAGCCACCGTTCTTTTATCAGGCTGCTTACTCATGCCGAAAAAATTTTCACCATCATATTGGAATTTTATTAAAATATTTTTCATTTCACCTCTAAAATCAAAATGCATTTTTTATATGATTTATGTCTGCACCATACACTTCTACCACATCGAATCTAACGGGAATTTCTACTAAATTATACTTAGCTAAAAATGAACTAGCCACTCTTCGCAGTTTCATTTGCTTTTTATAATCCACCGCTTCCATAGCATGCCCTAATCCAAGATGCGAGCGTGATTTCACTTCTATAAAACATATGAACTTTTCTTCACTTCTTTCATCTCTAGCTATCAAATCTATCTCGCCGAACATATTTTTAAAATTAGAAGTGATGATTTTGTACCCCAGCCTAGAAAAATATCCTTCTACTAAGCTTTCCCCTATATCACCTTTTAACTTATTAAACTTCTTCATTTTTCCTCATCAAAATCAATATTCTTTAAAAATGATTTTCTATGAACCTCTGTAGCGCCATGAGCTCTTATTTTTTCGATATGCTGCTTCGTTCCATATCCTTTATGTCTATCAAATGCATATTCTGGATATTTTTCATGTAGCTTTTTCATCAATTCATCTCTATGAACTTTCGCCACTATACTAGCGCAAGCTATAGAATAGCTCCTAGCATCTCCTTTTATCAAGCTTTCACTCGGCTTATTAATACTAGCTAATTTC
This sequence comes from uncultured Lachnospiraceae bacterium, assembly GCA_964371605.1. Lineage (GTDB taxonomy): Bacteria > Bacillota > Clostridia > Christensenellales > UBA1242 > CAYJMU01. The sequence goes on along the minus strand of CAYJMU010000008.1, from coordinate 3,845 downwards.
ACTGCATCGATAAGCGCGTATTCGCCATCAATACTATTAATAGCTTCTGTCATACCCTTTTTAGTAGCGTTTAGAATATTGATTTCATCGATAGTTTTTTCATCTATCACTACTACTTTATAGTCTATTGCTCTTTCTAAAATCATGGGATAAAATTCTTCCCGCTTTTTCTCACTAAGCTTTTTACTATCATTCACACCGCTAATGATATTATCCATTTTCATTACTACTGCAGCCACTACCACCGGACCTGCTAATGGACCTCTACCAGCTTCATCTACGCCTATGATTCTTTTAACACCCTTTGCTAATAATTTTTTTTCGTATTCTAACATATCTATATTAGCCGGCATTATAAATTTTTTACTCTTCATCACTACTTTCTCTACTCATAGAAAAATCTCTATCAAGAGTAATTTTGCCTAGTCTTCCTTTTCTGAAATCATCTAAAAGTGCTCTGGCGCATCTTTCATAATCGATTTCTTTGTTTTTTAGAACGAATCCTCTTTTCATAGCTATTTCATCATATATTTCTATAGTTTCTTTATCAGTAGTGTCTACGCCATATCTTTTTTCTATTATGCTTCGATCTAACTCCATTAATTTTTTTATAAAATCAAAACCGATTTCTTCTATCACCACTATAGTATCTTTAATGCTACCTATATATAATAAATTATGGGAAATCTCATAACTCTCTAAATTCGGCCATAATGTTCCAGGTGTATCACATAATTCTAAATGATCATCTATTCTCACCCATTGTTTGCCTTTAGTCACTCCTGGTTTATCACCTGTGATAGTCTTCCCTTTATTACATAAGTTATTAGTAAGTGTGCTCTTCCCGCTATTAGGCACGCCCACAACTAATGCTCTGACCGGAATATTTATACCTCTTCTAATATTCTTTTCTATCTTCTTTATACTTAATTCTTTTAGTTTTTTCTTAATTATTTTAGCAGAACCACTCTCTGTGCTATTAAGCACTATAGTTTTAGAATTGTCCCCTTCTAGCCTTTTTGCCCAAGCTCTAGTCATGCCATCATCGGCAAGGTCTGCTTTATTTAAAACATATATGATAGGCTTATCTTTTAAGATAGCCGCTAAAGAAGGATTTAATGAACTAAAAGGAGCACGACTGTCTAGCACATAAAGAACAAAGTCTGCTAATTTTAATTCCACTTCCATCATTCTTAATGCCTTAGTCATGTGACCAGGAAACCAATTAATTTTCATATAACACCTCTCTATTTTTTGTTTTTACTTATATATTTTTCATATAAATCTGGACGTCTTTCTTTAGTGATCGAAATACTTTTTTCCTTTCTCCAATCAGCTATTTTTTTATGGTCGCCGCTAAGAAGCACTTCAGGAACATCCAGTCCTAAAAAGTTTCTAGGCTTAGTATACTGTGGATATTCAAGCAGTCCACTAGAAATGCTGTCATCTACTGCGCTATCTTCGCTATGCAAAACTCCATCAATGAGCCTTGCGATGCTGTCTGTTAGCACCATAGCAGGCAGCTCTCCGCCTGTTAGAACATAATCACCAATTGAAATTTCTTCATCTACATATAACTCTATAATTCTTTCATCTATGCCTTCATAGTGTCCACATATTAAAATTATATGTTTTTCATCACTAGCCATTTTTTCTACTTTTTTTTGATCTAAAATTTTCCCTTTAGGAGATAAATAAATGACTTTCGAGTCTTCTTTTTTTACGCTTAAAATCGCATCAGATAGTGGTTGACAAGCCATCAACATTCCAGCTCCACCACCAAAAATAGTATCATCCACTTTTTTATGTTTAGATTCTGTGAAATCTCTGATATTGATTATATTTATATCTATTAGATTGTTATCCTTAGCTCTGCCTATGATCCCCTCTTTTAGCGGAATAAACATATTCGGAAACAATGTCAAAATATCTATACGCATTACACTATCGCCTCATCTACTAACTTTTCATCTACTGTGATTTTTTTATTAGCAATGTCCACATTTTTAAACATACCTTCACTTAATATGAAGTAACTTTCATCACCTAAATACTTAATAGTGATTACATCACCACCACCGTAATTACTAATATTTTTAATCACACCATAATTTTTACCACTATCGCCTATCACTTCTGCGTTTAATAAATCTTCTATGAAGTATTCGCCTTCTTCTAAACTAACTGCCTCTTCACGACTAACGCTTATAAATTCACCTATTAATTTTTCTATATCATTAATATGATTTTTCCCTTTAAGCGTCATCAATGCGTGATTATTAGCTATTTTAATTCTTTCCACTTCTTCTTTATGACCTGCTATATATACTTCTTTTAACTCTATAAGCCTATTAATATCATTTGTGATACCCATAACTTTTACTTCACCCTTTAATCCATGCGCTTTAACTATTTTCCCTACTATGATTTTTTCCATCTTCTTCATCCTCTTTTTATAATTTTTCCCAGTTTAATTCTTTTTTTCCTAACAAATGAATGTGCAAATGCTCTACTGTCTGCCCACCATCTTTTCCTTGATTGATTATCATTCTGTATCCGCCTTCTTTTAGCCCTAATTTTTCAGCTACTGATGGCACTTCAGCGATTAACATCTTAGTCATATCGATATCATCTTCCATCTTGCTAAAATGCTTTTTAGTTATCAATAAAAAGTGCTTAGGGGCTATAGGATTGATATCTTCTATCACAAAAAAACATTCACCTTCTAATAAAATATTACTTTTAATTTCACCTGCCGCTATTTTACAAAATATACAATCATTCATATTTTTTCCTCGCTACTAATTATATCACATTTTTTCACTTTTTACTATCTATATATCCCATTCACCTAATTTTTCTATAATCACGCTAGTCAAAGCTATCGCTGCCGTTTCCGCCCTTAAAATTCTTTTTCCTAAGCTAATCACTTCTAAATTCGATAAATTATTTTTTATTTCAGAAATCTCTCTTTCATTGAAGCCGCCTTCCCCACCAATGATAAGAGCTACTTTCCCGCCTTTCAAATGCCTAAAATCATTTCTAAGCACATTTTCATTTTCATTTTCAAAAGCTAAAAAAACTTTATCATACTGTTTCAGAGCATCTATAGCATCTTTTAATTTTATCGGCCTAATGATTTCTGGTAGTCTAGACCTTCCGCACTGCTTCACCGCCTCTAATGCTATTTTCTTCAGTCTTTCTACCTTCAAATTATCATTTTTTATCACTGTATTTTCACTTATGAATGTATGAAAATCATTGATGCCTAATTCCACTGCTTTCTGTAATACTAGCTCGAATTTATCACTTTTCATCAGGCTAATATACATATCTATTTTACTATCACATTCTGATTCGTTTTTTCTAGAGTGAGTGATTTTTATATGTGTTTCTGTAGCAGTTATTTTTTGAATTTCGCCCGTAAAATCTATGCCCGTTCCATCAAAAAGAGCAAGAGAATCTCCTGCCTTATATCTCATCACTTTAGATATATGGTGATGTTCACTTCCTTCTATCACCACATAATCATTTTGCTTACTATTTTCTGAAATAAAGTATCTTCTGCTCATATATTCATTTTAGACTATATCAGTTTTTTTGTCAAGCGAGAAGAATATTAATTATCTTCTACTTAACACATCACTATCAAAGCTAAGATTTAACTTTTCCTTATTTTCATACCTTAGCACGCTTTCTTCTATCACTTCATCTAATAGTTTTTCGAAACCTAACTGGCTACTAGACCATAAATAATAAGCGTATGATCCGGGCGTATTATTAATTTCATTTAGATAAACATCCCCCTTACTACTTACTAAAAAGTCGAATCTTACAATGCCATC